>JADYZA010000001.1 GCA_020853375.1 Verrucomicrobiota bacterium
CAGTTGTATTGCAGCAGATGTCTGTCGATACTTGGACTCGTTTCGAGGTCTATTGTGACTATGGCACTCAGAAGTGGGGCCTTCGCGTCAACGGCACCAATGTCGCAGAGAATTTAAGTTTTTATTCCGCCGGCACGCAGGTCGAGTCGTGGTTGATCGCGAATGAAAGCCCTGCGTCTGCCTATGTCGACGGCCTCGCCGTTGCAGACAACAATGATGCTTCACTTCCGTTTACGGAAACATTCGAAGTCGATAACAGTGTTGTTGCGGGCTCGTTGCAGGGACAAAACGGTTGGGTGGTTAAGAGCGGATCGGCGACGGTTCAGTCAGGTGTAATTTACAGCGGCTCACAGTCTCTTGCGTTACAAAGCTCAAAAGTTTCGCGCGGTCTCACAAGCAACAGTAAGGATGTGTGGCACCAGCTTAATGTATTCCTTGCCGATGCGAATACCGCAGCGCCTATTTCTGTGGATGACAATGCTCCGTTTGCCTTCTCTGTGGGATCTGATTTAAATCTTGTTGTTTTCAGCAATAAAGTTCCGATCACGCTGAGTAAACGAATCGATACGAATGTGTGGACTCGTTTTGATGTATACTGTGATTACGACCATCAGAGATGGAGTTTGAGTGTTAACGGGACAAATGTCGTCGCCGGATTGCCTTTCTATTCAGCCGCACAGAGCGTAAGCGCTTTGACCATTGATGGAACCGGATATATTGATCAGATTCGTGTTCTGGGTGTCGAGAACCCATCGGTTAACGGAAACATCGACTTTGACAACGATGGCATTCCGGACTGGTGGGAACAGAAGTATTTTGGAGGAATTACCAACGCATTGGCCAGCGGAGTTGCCTCAAACGGCTTCACTTATCTGCAGGCATATATTGCCGGGCTGCTGCCTAATGATGCTGGCGATCAACTTTTCATAACGAAGGATGGCGGACGCAAGCTTGGCTGGATCCGCAAACTTGGGCGTATCTATGATGTATATTGGACTCCGGATTTGAAGACCCCGTTCCAGGCAATTGTTACGGATATTCAGGCCGATGTGTTCGAGGATGCTGATGCCAGCCGTCTTGTTCGACCCGCTGGTTTCTACCAAATCCGTGTGCGGAAATAGACGACCATATCCTGTTTCGCCGAGAATCAACTTTCATCCTGCGGCGGTTTCCGTTAAGGATGTTGGGATATGAAAAAGATTTCCATTTTGATTCTTTGTGCCGTTCTTCCTGCTCTGTACGCTTCAGCGCAGGTGCGAGTGGTAAAATCTTCTGATCGAAAGATCACCATTGATCTTTCCGGTTTGCGCGGGTCAGGGGATGTCTCTTCTCAGACATTTCTCCAAACATTGGAAAAAGACCTGCGCCTGTCGGGTTGGCTTGATCCGGTGCGTGCCGGTGGTGAAGTTCGTGTAAACGGTGCGGTATCCCCTTCGGGCAGTGAACTGAAGGCAGGGTGTCAGGTTGTTCGGCTGAATGACCAGTCCATGTTGCTTTCCAAGAACTATAATGGACAACCTCGCGAGCAGGCCCACCGTATGGCGGATGATATTATCGAGGCCGTAACTGGACATAAAGGGTTTGCTTCCATGCGTATCGTGCTCGTTGGCAACCGTACTGGCAAAAAGGAGCTTTATCTTTGTGACAGCGACGGCGGCAACGTGCGCCCGCTGACCGGCGAAGGGCGTATTGCGATTGGCCCAAATTGGGGGCCGGATGGACGTAGTATCGTCTATACCTCCTACATGCGGGATTTTCCAGACATCTGCCGGATCGATCTTGAGAGGAATCGGCGCGAGACGCTTGCGAACTATGGAGGACTGAATACAGGCGCGGCGATTTCACCAGACGGTAAAGAGTTGGCGCTGATTCTTTCCAAAGATGGGAACCCTGAGCTTTATATTAAAAATATCCGTAGCGGGAAATTGACCCGTCTGACCAATTCTCCGCGCGCCGCAGAAGCCAGTCCGGATTGGTCTCCAGATGGCAGTCAGCTGGTATATGCCTCCGATCAAGGAGGCACAGGCAGACCCCAGCTCTATATCATCTCGCGCGATGGCGGCACCCCAAGGCGTATTAGCAGTCGGGGGAGCGAAAACGTCGCTCCAGACTGGGGGCCAAACGGCTTGATCGTCTGTTCCAGCAGGATGGGCGGGCAATATGTGATTGCCGTCATTCAACCATCCAATGGACAGACTTTCTACCTTCCGCTCGACGGCGCGGATTATGAGGATCCTTCCTGGGCGCCAGATGGTCGTCATATTGTTGCGGCGAGAACCTTCCAGTACCAATCATCCCTCTACCTCCTTGACACAGTCAGCGACCGTCCGGTAGCTTTACTCCAAGGTGGCGGGAGCTGGTATTCGCCCGCTTGTTCACCGTAGTAGGAAAAAGTTAAACGCGAGGGTTCGTCATCATGAAGAAAAATGCATCCATTGTTGTTGGTCTGTCTCTGTTACTGGCTGTCTCATCTCTAACCGGTTGCAAAAGCTTGAAGAAGAACCCTGCCGGCGTTTATGGCTCCGACGGTCTTTATGGTGACGGTGCTGGCGGACTGGCGATGGGCAACCGCTTTACCGGCGGGACAGAACATCCGGGCATGTTCGCTCCTGTTTATTTTGACTATGACAGCTCGCAGGTAGCTTCCACTGAACGCTCGAAGATCGAAACGGTTGCAAAACATCTCAAGCAGAATAATTCCGTCGCAGTCATTATCGAAGGTAATTGCGATGAGCGCGGTAGCAACGAATACAACCTTACGCTTGGCGAACGCCGTGCGCAGGCTGTCCGTGATTATCTGGCCGGCCTTGGCATTGGTGCTGACCGGATTCAAACCAAGAGCTACGGCGAAGAAAAACCGGTTAATGCCGGACACGACGAAGAAGCTTGGGCGGCCAACCGTCGCGGTGAATTCGTGCTTTACTACTAGGCTCGGACTTCGCGCTTTTCCTGAAGCGACTTCCTAAATGTTGGGTTCTACCCTACAGATGTCTCTGATTGCACAGCTGCCCTTGGCGCAAGCCGGGCAGCTGTTGCTTGTTGCGGGTATTGTCTTTGTCGTCATTACCCTGATCTGCAGCACCTACCGCTTCCATCAAATGATCCAACTTGGTGAAAATGCCTTGCTGACGACCGAAGACTGCAACGACTTTTTTTTCATCCAGGTCACCCGCTACCTGAGCAAAATCAATCGAGCCTCTTCTGGATTTGGTGTGCTTATAATACAGATCCAAACGCAGGAGACGGATAAGAGAACTCTTCAGGAAGCCTTGCTGAAAAGTGTAAAAACCATTATCCGGAAGACACCAGATAAGGCCTGTCTTTTTCGCGATGACTGTGTGGCGGCTATTATCGCCACCGAAGAGGAAAATGTTTCCGGGTTGGCCCAGCGAATAATGGAAGACATCAAGGAAGAATCGCTTAGCCTCATCGGCATAAGCGCTATTCGCGCCGGAGCCAGTAGCTTTCCCCAGCATGGAATGAACACGCAGAAGCTCATCGACACGGCGACCGATGCTCTTGAAGCCGCCAGCTTTGAATCTCCTATGCCATTTTGTATGGCACCGCCGCCTGCAACTGAAAATGAAGGCGTGGCTCCAGATGAGCCTGCTGGCGAACTCAGTAAGCAGGATAAAAACTCCGCTCTTGATCCCCTTACCGGTGTGTTGAGTCCCTCCGTCATTGGTTCTTACATGAGGAAATATCTTTCAGAAATTCGGCGTAAGCATGAGCCAGCTTCGCTGCTTTGCGTTGGTATCAACCGGATTGATCAAATCATTCGAATGCATGGAGAACTAGCGGCCGACGATGTAACTGCCGGTGTCAGCCAAGTGCTTCAACGGCTCACCAGAGACTCTGACCTTATCGGTCGCTACCATCGCGACGATTTTCTTGTTCTTGCACCGTGCAGTCTGGAGCAAGGGGAAATGATCGCGGTTCGTCTGCGCGAAGCCGTTCAGAAAGAAATTTTTGTCTCAGGCGCCAAGAGGATTAAAGCGTCTGTCAGTATTGGTATTACTGCGCACCCTGAACATGGCCGCAACTTGCGCGACCTGTTCCGCAACGCCTACCGTGCACTTGAAATCGTCCGCGAGTGGAACACCTCCGCCTGTCTGGTATACGATCCTGTACAACACGCAAAGAAGGCTGAACATGAAGCTCGGAGTTAACATTGATCACGTCGCGACCCTTCGGCAGGCTCGCGGTACTATTTATCCCGAACCGCTTACCGCCGCTAAAATTTGCGCGAATGCCGGTGCGATCAGTATCACAATCCATCTGCGCGAAGATCGGCGGCATATTCAGGATGCCGATGTTTATCTTTTGAGCAAAGAGTGTCCGCTTCCCATCAATCTCGAAATGGCTAACTCCGAAGAGATCGTTGGCATTGCGCTGGACGTAAAGCCGGCAGAGATTTGCTTGGTTCCTGAAAAACGGCAGGAGTTGACCACCGAAGGCGGTCTCGATGTCATCAACAATTTCCGAGCTTTGGAAAATACTATAAAAAGGCTTCAAGACAACGGATAGATCGTCAGTCTTTTCGTCGAACCTGACCCCGAAATACTTAAAGCCTGCGCGAAGGCGGGTGCGCGCGTCGTTGAGCTTCATACCGGCTCCTATTGCGATGCGCATGATCCGCAGAAAGCGGAACAGCTTTTGCAAAAACTGATTTCCGGAGCGGAGTGCGCACATTCTCTAGGGTTGCAGGTTAACGCCGGGCACGGAATCAATCTCGAAAACATTTCCGGCATTCTGAAGATTCCTCATCTGGACACACTCAATATCGGCCATAGCCTTGTTGCCCGCGCGGTTTTTCAAGGTCTGGAAAATGCTGTTCGCGAAATGCTTGCCGCCATGGCACACTACCGGCAATGAAAACGGTTTTCGCAGACCAAATGCGCAAACTAGACCGACGCACCATTGAAGACGGCACGCCGGGCGAAGAGCTTATGCGCCGCGCCGGATTGGGTGTTGCCGACATCGCGAGAGATTTCCTAGCGAGCCGCGGCGGACATTCCGTTCTGCTGATCGCTGGAACCGGTAACAATGGCGGTGATGTTTTCGCCGCCGCCTTTGAGCTTTCTCAAACCGATCTCGATATTGAAGTCTGGCTTTGTGGATCGCAGGGGCAGATTAAAGGCGATGCACAGCTGCATCTAAAAAAAATGGTGCGCGCCGGAATTATTCCCAAAGAAGTCCGTAGCCAGAACGACCTTTTTCCAAAAACACAGCCCGATCTGATTGTCGACGGGTTGCTCGGTACTGGCTCGAAAGGTGCGCCTCGCGGTTTTATGGGGCCGCTTATCGAGTGGATTAATGCCGAAGGGCAGAATGCTTTCGTTTTGGCGATTGATATCCCGTCCGGTATCGATGCCGATAGCGGTGTTGCCGAAGGCTTGGCTGTGAAAGCCGATATGACGGTCACCATCGGCTTGCCGAAAACTGGGCTCATCCGTCCGGCGGCGCTTCCATACATCGGAAGTGTGGAGGTTGTCGACATTGGGATTCCGCACGAGTTTATCGAGGATATCGCTGGATGTGAAGAAGCCGAGCTGATCGACCGTTCCGATATTTTTATTCCGCGGCGCGAGCGCGACAGTCACAAGGGAACCTATGGGCACGTCCTGCTTATCGGCGGCTCCAAGGGTTACACTGGAGCTATCGCCATGGCGGCTCGCGCCGCGCTTCGTTCCGGCGCCGGACTCGTCAGTGTTTTGACGCCCGAGGAGGTTTATCCGATTGTTGCACAGGCTTGCGGACCTGAAGTGATGGTTCATCCTTTTCCAAGCATTGGAAAGCTGGTCGTTGATTTTTCCAAGCATTGGAAAAAAATCACCGCAGTGCTCATTGGCCCCGGTCTTGGACAGTTTCCTGAGGCCATCGAGCATCTGCTGAAACATTGCAAAGTTCCGCTGGTGCTCGATGCCGATGCGCTCTGTGTTTCACCGGAAAGAATAGCCGCTGCTGAATGTCCCGTAGTTCTGACTCCGCATCCCGGCGAGTTTGAGCGTCTTTTCGGAAAACCTGTTGTCGATCGCTGGGCGCAGGCAAAACAAGCCGCTGATTTGACCGACCAAACAATCATTTTAAAGGGTGCCGGAACAGTGATCGCCGCGCCGGAGCGGAAGCTGGCTGTTAATTTGACGGGTAATCCGGGTATGGCGACCGGTGGTTCCGGCGATGTTCTGGCCGGATTGTTAGTCGGACTGCTTGGTCAGGGAATGGATATGTTTGATGCGGCACGGACGGCGGTTTATCTGCACGGTATCGCTGGCGATATTGCCGCGCATGACTTCACGCAGTCGGCGCTGATTGCTACGGATATGATCGACGCGCTTCCCGATGCCTTCCGTTTTCTGCAGTCACGGTGAAGTCTCTTTTCGGTTCAGCATGCTGACGGGTTGCCTTGTGCTTTGAAGAACCGCCTGCCAGACCCATCCGTGGGGATCAACCAGTTTGCGGTCTCCAATCATCGAGATCGGCAAATGAACCAGTCGGTGATTGTGCAACCCGACGACCATGCCGGTTTTTCCGGCCATTGCCGCATGCATGGCGTTGTAGCCGAGGAATAGGCAGTACTCTGCATCGTTGGCATTGGCTGGCGTGCTACGGATCAGATAGCTCGGATCAAAATACTTGATGTTGATTTCGGTGTTCCGCGAAGCAAACCAGCGTTGCATTTCATCGCGCAGGAATACGCCAATATCCGCCAGCTTTTTGTTGCCGGATTTGTCTTTGGTTTCACCGTGCGCAATCAGATTTTGTCCCGCTCCTTCGGCTACGACCACGACGGCGTGATCTTTTCGCTCCAAGCGCAGGCGTAGATGTTCAAAAAATCCATTCTGTCCGTCTAAATCAAACGGAACCTCAGGGACTAGGCAGAAGTTGACGTTGCTGTTAGAGGTGGCGGTTGAGGCCGCTATCCAGCCTGATTCGCGGCCCATCAGTTTTACGAGTCCGACTCCATGTCGTACAGATTTGGCCTCGGCGTGGGCGCACTTGACCACTTCCCAGGCGCCTTGCACTGCTGTTTCATAACCAAACGATCGCTCAATTACGCCGATGTCGTTATCAATCGTTTTCGGCACGCCGATCACAGCAATTTTCAGATTCTGCGCGGTGATTTCTTCTTGGATATCACGCGAGCCCCGCAATGTGCCGTCGCCGCCGATCGTGATTAGAACGTTCACTTTGTAGTGGATAAGTGTGCGAACCATCTCTTTTGGATCTTGCGGGCCGCGCGAAGATTTCAGAATTGTTCCGCCTTTTTCGTGTATCTCATCGGTGTTATCGGTGCTCAGTTCAACTGGCGGATGAAAGTATTTTGCAACGAGCCCTTCGTAACCATACTGAAAGCCGAGCACTTTTTTGACACCATAGCCTTCATGTGCGCAAAAGGTTACCGCACGGATCACGTCGTTCAGCCCAGGGCAAAGACCGCCGCAGGTTACGATGCCGACGATCACCTCTTCCGGCTTGAAATAAATTTTTTCCCGTGCGCCAGCACGCTGGAAATATTCAATTTCATCCACCGGAAACCCCTTAGTATAATCCGTTGTATGAACATTTCGGATTACGCCGTTATCGTCATGGAAAAATTTCTGCTTCTTCGCTTTAAACGGAGAATCAATTTTGCACTCACCCAGCGTATCGATTGGAATAATTCTTCCCATAAAATCCCCCTGACTTTGAACAGCTCCTGAATATAGGGAAGCCGCTTGCGAATCACACGAATTTCTACGTATTTTTTGCACAGAGGGCCGATTGCCTAGGGGATGGATTGACTTCATTCGATGCCTGACCTAGAAACTCTAACTGCGCCTAGCTGTATACGCGGGTTTCGGAAAGCGCTTTTTACGGAGAAATGCTCATGATTCGGATCGCCAAGACACAGAGTGCGGTTGAGCGAGAACCTCTTGTTGCTCCGTTTGGGTTTAAGGGAGGCTATCTCAGCGAGCTTTGGCAGAGTGCCGTGCTTCTGGAAAGTGAGAGCGGCAAGCAGGGACTTGGGCTGGGAACCCAGAGTACGCTGTGGTCCGATGCCGGGGTTTTCACTTCTATGAATGAAACGGATGGCAATGCAGTGATGCATCGCATGACGATTCACGCCCTAGAACTTGCCAGAAGTATTCCATTTGAAACGCCCATAGAATTGCTGACACAGCTTCTTGAGCCGACCTGGGAGTATGGGAAGCAGATTACAGGGCGTAACAACCTTCGTATGACTTTTGCGTTGAATGCGCTCGTTGCCGTGGATAATGCGGCTTGGCAGTTAATGGCCGCAGAACAGGATATCACGTTGTTTGATCAGATGGTTCCGGCTTCGCTTCGTTCTGCGCTCAGTCGGAGGGCCGGCGAGCTGGCGGCTGTTCCGCTGATGAGCTACGGCGTTCCGTTGGCCAGCATCGTTAAGACGGTGGATGACGGCTGTTTCTTCCTCAAAATAAAAATCGGTAGTGATCCGGACGGCGATGGAGATCTCGATAAAATGTTGGCCTGGGACAAGCGGCGTCTCTTGGAAATCCATGAGGCGCTCAAAAACCGGGAAACACCGTACACTGACAGCGGGCATATCCCTTACTACTTGGATGCCAACGGTCGATACGACACCAAGGAAAGGCTGATTCGGTTTTTAGATCATGCGGACTCTATTGGAGCGCTTGACCGTATTCTGCTTTTGGAAGAACCATTCCCTGAAGAGTGTCTTGTGGATGTTTCAGATTTGCCTGTTCGGCTGGTTGCCGACGAAAGCGCTCATTCGGACAAAGAGGCATTGGATCGTATCGAACTCGGCTACCGTGCGATTGCGCTCAAACCGATTGCTAAAACTATGAGCATGAGTCTCAAAATTGCTCAACTAGCGCATGATCGGGGTGTTCCCTGTTTCTGCGCCGACCTGACTGTTAATCCGATTCTCGTCGATTGGAATAAAAACATTGCGGCTCGTCTAGCACCATTGCCCGGCATGAAGGTCGGTGTGCTGGAAAGTAATGGTCACCAAAATTATAAAAATTGGGAACGCATGAAAAGCTACCATCCTTGCCACGGAGCACCTTGGACGGAGGTGTGCGACGGCTTGTTTCATCCCACGGACGATTTTTATGACCGTAGCGGCGGCATCTTTGAGATCAGTCCTCACTACAAGCATCTGGTCTCGAAATAATCAGGATGAATACATTTGGATATTCGATTAACTTTTTGGTGTGAACAGATATAGAAAACCCGCTTCCCAAAGTTTGGAAAGCGGGTTTTTCAAGCTTGTCGGCTTCGAGTCTTAAATTTTCCCAACAAGATCGAGGCCGGGCGTGAGGGTCTCATCGCCGGGCTGCCAAGCCGCGGGACAGACTTGGTCTCCATGTTCTCGAACGAATTTAGCCGCCTCAAGCTTGCGAAGTGACTCGACAGCACTACGTCCGATGCCAAGATCGTGCATTTCAACGGTTTTTAGCACACCATCCGGATCGATAATAAACGTTCCGCGCAGGGCTAGGCCGTTTTCTTCCATGTAGGTACCGAATGTTCGGCTGATGTTGCCGGTTGGGTCGGCGCCCATCGGATAATTAACCGTTTTAATGGCGTCTGAGCTGTCGTGCCAAGCCTTATGAGCGAAGGCCGTATCGGTGCTGATGCTGATGATTTCTGCGCCGAGCTTTTTAAATTTAGGATACAGCTGAGCCGCTTCTTTGAGTTCGGTTGGGCAAACAAAGGTGAAGTCAGCGGGATAAAAGATCACGACAACCCACCTTCCTTTGTAGTCTGAGAGTTTTATTTTTTTTATCTCTTCGTTATGGAATACGTCCATTTCGAAGTCCGGCACTTGTTTCCCTATGTTGAGCATACTCTTCTCCTTTGTTAGCGGCTCCAATTTAAATATGACCAATATGATAGGGATTATGTGCGGATAATCAATAGGATTCTTTAGGTATATTTGGAATCTAGGGTGGCGAAAAAGGTTCGTTTTGATTGGTTGAAAATATTTGCCCCAAAATAGTTGACAGCTCATTCATTTCCGCTAAAGTCGCTCCCCTTTGTGTGACAGACCAAGCAGTTGTTGGTGTTTGCGCAGAGTAATTTAGGACTAAATGGGTGTAGAAAAGAGTCTGTTTCTTGGAGTAAAAAACGGGGGACAGCACTTTTTATACTTTTTTATTTTTGGATGAGAGAAGCGCGAGCACGGGGGAATACCGCCCACGTAGCTCAGTTGGTAGAGC
>JADYZA010000002.1 GCA_020853375.1 Verrucomicrobiota bacterium
CCCTGAGCGGTTTTGGCGGGCACGGATTTTTATTCATCGGCTTCCTTGCCCGCAAAAGTGGCGCGCGCTTCCGAACCTTGGAACAATGCGCCGCCTTGCCGGTTCCGGTGATTCTCTATGAGTCGCCCTACCGCCTGCTGAAGCTGCTCGAGGAAATTGAAGCGGTTATGGGCGCGAATCGTCGTGTGTTTGTGGCCCGCGAGCTGACCAAAAAGTTTGAGGAGCTGCTGAGCGGAACTCCGGCGCAGATCCGGCAGAAGTTCGGCGAGCGCACCGTCAAAGGCGAATGCGTGGTTATTATCGACTCCGCAGAATAAGGTTTTGGTTATTATCATTTGCACTGCTTTATATCGCCGACTAGACTTTCGACCGTCTTGAAATGAGGAAATCCTGATTTATGCTTGAAACGGAACAACCTAGCGACGATTTACAGGCCGCCATTGTCGGCGACAAAATTTTCATCCGGGTTACAGGGCGCGGCTCCTTCAAAGTAAGCGCCACCCTGAAACAGTTCATTGCGGAAATGACCTCGAAACAGCCGGTCTCAGCCGTTGTGCTCGATTTGACGGAATGCGTCGGAATGGACAGCACCTTCATGGGCGTTCTGGCCGGACTCTCGGGGCGTTTGAAACAGAGCGGGAAAATGCTGGAGCTGATCAATCTATCCGATAAAAACATCCAGCTGCTGGCGACTCTCGGCGTGGACAAAGTCGTCGCCCACTACAGCCACAGCCACGGATATGAACTGCCGACCGAACCGGCAAAATCGCTTCCCACCGCAGATGCCACAAAAAAAGATCTCGCCGAAACCGCGCTGCAAGCGCACGAAACTCTGGTTGAGCTTAATGAGGAAAACCGCCCCCGCTTTAAACGGGTGATTGAATACCTGAAAGTCGACGTCGATCGGCTGAACGGATAATTTTATGGAATCGTCCATTCCAATCTGGCTCATCGAATTGCTGATCTTCTTGTCCGGAGCCGGGTTATCCGCCGTGCTCTGCCGCCTTCTTTGCAGAAGCCGCAAAATCCGCAAACAGAATACCGGCCTCCGGCAGGAGCGCGAGGTGATCTTCGATTTCATTCATAACATCGGAGAAGTTTTCGCCGATGCCGAAGAAATCCATCTCGAATCCCTATTGAAACGCATCCTCTTCTTCGCCACCAAAACCGGAAAGTCCGCCTCCGGAGTTATTTATCTCTACAGCGAGGACCGCACGAAACTTTTCGCCCGCGCCGTCTCCGGCATCTTCCCGCCGCTTTACGATGCCGAGCAGGTTCGCACCGAACAGATGCTCGCCAAATCGCAATATCTTGAAACGCTGGTGAAAACCCGCCCAGTCGCCAGCGGCGAAGGGCTCATCGGCTCCTCAGCCGCAGTCGGCAGCGGCATCATCATCGAAGACGCGGAGATCGACGCGCGCGTTCCGAACTACACCGATGCGTTCATGAAAATCCATTCCTTGCTGATTGTGCCCATGCGTTTCGGAAATGAAGTGCTCGGCGTTATCGCTCTGGCCAACCGCACCGACGGGCAGCCTTTCACCGCCGGAGACCTCAACCTGCTTCAGGCCATGGCCGATCAGGCTTCCGTGCCCGTGCACTATGCCGGACTCAAAGCCGACCTCGATCGCAAGCGCCAGCTCGACCGCGACATGCAAACCGCCCAGCAGATTCAAATGTCGCTGCTTCCGTTGCAACTCCCGAAAATTGAAGGAGTGCGGCTCGCCGCATGCAACCTCTCCGCGTTTAACATCGGCGGAGACTATTACGACGTTATCCAGATCGACAAGGAACACCTCGGCATCGCCATAGCCGACGTTTCCGGAAAAGGCATCGGCGGCGCGATGATGATGGCCGTCTGTCAGGGCGTTCTGCGAGCCCGCGCACCTCAGGAAAAAAGTCCGGCACGCATGCTCTCGGAACTCAATCGCGTACTGAGCGCCAACCTTGCCGAAGACATGTTCATCACCATGCTCTACATGGTATTCAACATCCGTACCCGCGAACTCAAAGTCGCCCGGGCCGGCCATGAACGGCCGCTGATCAAACGCGCTCATCAGGGATCGCCGGAAGCGCTCGACGCATCGGGTATTGCCATTGGTCTGGCCGATGCGGAAATTTTTGATGGAGCCATTCAGGACGTCTCGGTTCAGCTCGAGCCCGGCGACGTCGTGGTTGTCTACACCGACGGCGTCACTGAAGCCCTGAATGAAAGAAATGAAGAATGGGGAACAAATAACCTTCTCCAAACCATTAATGATGAATCTGCATCAGGTGTCGATGCGCTCATCGGAGCGATTCGCTCCCGGCTGGCCCGCCATGTCGGCGCACAGCAACAACATGACGACATCACGCTGGTCGCGCTCGAAGTTCATTAAGTCCACGGGCGAAGCCAAACTCGGAGTGGATTTATGAAATGGAAAATAGACAAACAAACCGCCGTTCAAAACCTAATGGATCTACTGGCCGCTGACGGCCCAAGCGGCAACGAAGGGCCGGTTGCAGACGTAGTAAAACAAAAACTGCTACGAGCCGGTTGTAAACCGGAATGGATGCGCCATACCGGACTAAAGAGACTTTCGAACGAGTTCACCATCGGCAATCTGGTTGTCAAAATTCCCGGCACGGTCAAAGCGCCGCGCCTGATGTTTTCCGCCCACCTGGACACCGTGCCCATCTGCCGCGGCGCGGTGCCGGTCAAAAAAGGCAACCGGATTGTTCCGCAGGGAAAAACCGGACTCGGCGGCGATAACCGCGCCTCCGTTGCGGCCATTGTCACGATGGCACAAACCGTTCTCCAAAACAATCTGCCTCACCCGCCGATCACCTTGCTCTTTACCGTCGGCGAAGAAAACGGCCTGCATGGAGCCAAAGCATTTGAACCGGCGGACGGCGGAAATCCAGCGATGTGTTTCAACCTCGACGGAAGCGGCGAGCGCGGCGGCGTGATCGGCGCGCTGGGCGCAATCCGCTGGGAAGCGACCGTGCGCGGTAAAAGCGTTCACGCGGCGGTTAATCCGGAGGGCGGCGTTTCGTCGGTCATTATCGCGGCGAACGCGATCGCATGGCTGAAGGCGAACGGCTGGTTCGGACGGATTAATAAAGGATCGTGCAAAGGAACCGCCAATGTCGGAACGCTGAGCGGCGGCGAGGCGGACAACCAGGTGATGGATTATCTGCGGGTGACCGGTGAATGCCGCAGTCACAATCCGGCTTCGCTGCAGAAAATTTCCAAGGTTTGGAAAACGGCGTTTGAGAAAGCCGCCCGCAGTCTGAAAAACAACCAGGGCGAGTGCGGGGCCGTTGAATTTTATACCGCCAGCGACTACCGCGGCTTCCGTCTGAAAACGAGCGAGCCGGTGGTGAAGCGGTTTCTTCGCGCCGCGCCGGAAGCGGGCCGGAAAGCCTATACGGAGATTATCAGCGCCGGGCTGGATGCCAACATTCTGAACGAGAAAGGAATTCCAACCATCACCTTCGATGCGGGGAATTTCCATGCGCACGACCTGAATGAATATGTTGCGATCCCCCGCTATCTGGAAGCCTGCACACTGACGGCGGTGCTTGCGACGGCAGAATAAAAGTTCATCTTTGATTTCAGCGATTTAAAAACCAAAGTGAGATTGTATGAAAACTATGAAAGCGCTCGTAAAACGGGAAGCCAAAGAGGGAATCTGGCTGGAAGAGGTTCCTGTTCCTCTGGTCGGCAATAACGATGTGTTAATCCGTATCCAAAAAACGGCGATTTGCGGAACCGATATCCATATTTACAATTGGGATGAGTGGGCTCAAAAAACCATTCCGGTTCCCATGACCATCGGCCATGAATTCGCGGGCGTCGTGGTGGAAACCGGAGCAAATGTCGACGGAGTCCACGTGGGCGATATCGTTTCCGGAGAAGGCCACATTGTTTGTGAACGATGCCGGAACTGTCTGGCGGGTCGACGTCATTTATGCCCAAAGACCATCGGCGTCGGAGTCAACCGTACCGGGTGCTTTGCCGAATATCTTTCGATCCCGGCCAAAAATGTCTTCCGCCCCAGCGCCCCCGTTCCCGCCGAAGTGTTGGCCTGTTTCGATCCGTATGGAAATGCGATCCATACAGCCCTTTCCTTTAATCTGATCGGAGAAGATGTGCTGATCACGGGCGCGGGCCCAATCGGGATCATGGCCGCGATGGTGGCTTCGCATTGCGGCGCGCGCAATATTGTGATTACCGACCTGAACGATTACCGACTCAATCTGGTTAAACAGATCGTTCCGAAGGTTATTCCCGTGAATGTCAAGGAGCGCGGCCTCACCCGGGAATTCATGCGTAGCCTCAACATGAACGAGGGGTTCGACGTCGGCATGGAAATGTCCGGCTCGCCCCACGCATTCCGAGACATGCTGGACAAAATGGGCAATGGCGGAAACATCGCCATGCTGGCCATCATGCCCAAAGGGGCGGGAATCGATTGGGACCAGGTTGTTTTCAAGGGACTGCATATCAAAGGAATTTATGGCCGGGAGATGTTCGAGACCTGGTACAAGGGAGACGTAATGGTGCAAAGCGGACTTCCGCTGGAACGAATCATCACCCATCGTTTTCACTACACCGACTTCCAAAAAGGCTTTGACGTGATGCGCTCAGGCCAATCCGGAAAAGTCGTCCTGGACTGGGAAGCCCTTTAAGAACTGGAGATATCGCAATGAGTTTTAAAAGCGCCAAAAAAAATATCACGGCTGATCTGGATGCAATCCGCGCGGATGGATTATGGAAAAACGAGCGGGAGATCACTTCCAGCCAGCAGAACCGCATCACGCTGACCGATGGCCGCGAAGTGATCAACATGTGCGCCAACAACTACCTCGGGCTCGCCAACCACCCCGACGTGATTCAGGCGGCCAAAGACAGCTACGACACATGGGGCTTCGGCCTATCCTCCGTCCGCTTCATCTGCGGCACACAAACCATCCACAAAACACTCGAAGCCCGGGTCAGCCGATTTCTACATACCGAGGCAACGATTCTTTATGCCGCTTGTTTTGATGCGAATGCGGGCTTATTTGAAACCTTACTGACGGCCGAAGATGCCGTCATTTCCGACGAGTTGAACCATGCCTCCATCATCGACGGCATTCGCCTGTGCAAAGCGGCCCGCTTTCGTTACCAACATAACGACATGGCGGATCTGGAGAAAAAACTGCAAGAAGCAAAATCCGGCGGGGCCCGCAGAATTCTGATCACCACCGACGGGGTCTTTTCCATGAACGGCACCATCGCCCAGCTGGATAAAATCTGCGATCTGGCCGACCGCTACGATGCCATGGTTCACCACGACGACTGTCATGCCGTCGGATTCATGGGAAAAACCGGCCGCGGCATCCACGAACATTGCAACGTCATCGATCGGGTGGACCTCATTACCGGAACCTTTGGCAAGGCACTGGGCGGCGCTTCCGGAGGCTACACATCCGGACGCAAAGAAATCATCGACCTGCTGAGGCAGCGCTCCCGGCCATACCTCTTTTCTAACACGGTCGCGCCCTCCATTTGCGCCGCCTCTCTCCGGGTTCTGGATATGCTGGAAAAATCCACCGCGCTTCGCGATCGACTCGAAGAAAACACACGCTACTTCCGGAACGGCATGCGCGCGGCTGGATTTAATATCCCCGAAGGCACCCATCCGATTGTACCGGTCATGCTCGGCGACGCCCTGCTGGCGCAAAAAATGTCGCAGACCCTGCTCGAACACGGCGTATATGCCATCGGCTTTTTCTTTCCGGTCGTCCCAAAAGGACAGGCGCGAATCCGCACTCAAATTTCGGCGGCCCACACAAAAGATGACCTCGATCGGGCCATCGCCGCATTTTCGGCTTGTTGAGGGAAAGTGGAGCCGGCGGAGGGACTTGAACCCCCGACCAGCTGATTACAAATCAGCTGCTCTACCACTGAGCTACGCCGGCATTGAAAAGAGGCGGGATTATGCGAAAAGTTCCGGCGAAGTCAAACCATCAGCTGAATTTACAACGGGGTTATTCGACATCCAGCGGGCCGCCGGGCCGATCCTGAATAACGGTATGCCGCGCCTGCGGGTTTGTTTCCGGCCAGTCTTCGTTGTAATGGAGCCCGCGGCTTTCTTTGCGTTGCTGAGCGGAACGGACAATCAGCTCCGCCACGGCGGCCAAGTTGCGCAGTTCGATGAGGTCGGCGGTGACGAGGTATTCTTTATAGTAGCTGCGGATTTCTTCGCGGACGGTGCGAATGCGGCGACGAGCCCGCTCCAGTCGGCGATCTGAGCGGACAATTCCAACATAGTCCCACATCACCGAGCGCACTTCATTCCAGTCATGCGCGACGACAACCTTCTCGGTGCTGGAAACTGCGGTGCCGCATTCCCAGCGCGGGATCGTAATATCTGCCACCGGATTTTTTTTCCAAACCCTGGACGCTTCGTCGGCGCAGCGGTGTCCGCAAACCAGAGCCTCAAGCAGTGAATTGCTGGCGAGCCGGTTGGCTCCATGCAAGCCGGTGCTGGCGACTTCGCCGACGGCGTAAAGCCCCGGCATTGCGGTGCGCCCGTTGACATCGGCGATCACGCCGCCGCAGGAATAGTGCGCGGCGGGAACGACTGGAACAGGCGCGCGCGCCATGTCGAAGCCGTACTTCAGGCACGCTTTGTAAAGCGTCGGAAAGCGTTGCTGCAAAAAGTCGGCGTCGCGGTGCGAGATGTCGAGATAGACGAACGGGTCGCCGTGCTTTTTCATCACCGAGTCGATCGCGCGGGCTGTGATGTCGCGCGGAGCCAGCGGGCCGCGCGGGTCAAAGTCGTAGACAAATTCCCGTCCGCGCCGATCAATCAATCTGGCGCCTTCGCCGCGCACCGCTTCCGAAATCAGGAAGGTTTTCGCGTCCGGATGATAAAGGCAGGTGGGATGAAACTGAACCATTTCCATGTCACGAATCGGCAACCCGGCGCGCCACGCCATCGCCACGCCATCGCCGGTGGCGACATCGGGGTTGCTGGTGTAGAGATAAACTTTGCCCGCGCCCCCGGTGGCGAGAATTGTGACTGGCGAGCGGACAGCTAGAATTTCCCCGGAACTCCTGTCGAGAAAGTAGCAACCCACACAGCGGTTTTCTCCGCCCAAGCCAATCCATCCAGTCGGAATCACATCAATCGCGAGCAGGTTTTCGGCAATCGTGATGTTCGGGTCGGCCTTGGCGCGAGCAATCAAGCCTTCGCTCAGCGCCTGTCCGGTAATGTCGCCGGCATGCAGAAC
>JADYZA010000003.1 GCA_020853375.1 Verrucomicrobiota bacterium
ATTTCGCGGATCGCCCGTTCTCCCATGCCGTACACCAGAATATCGGCCTTTGAATCCTGCAAAATGGAAGGCCGCAACTTGTCCTGCCAGTAATCGTAATGCGCCGTGCGCCGCAAACTCGCCTCGATACCGCCGAGAACCGTCACCATTCCGGGGAAAACTTTTTTCGCCAGTTGCGTATAAACCATACCCGCCAGATTCGGGCGTTTTCCGGTCGCGCCGCCCGGCGTGTAGGCGTCTTCCTTGCGGATGCGCCGCCCGGCGGTGTAGTGCGAAAGCATGGAATCGAGATTTCCCGCCGTGATTCCGCAGAACAGGCGCGGACGGCCCATCACGGCCAGCGACTCAGGATTTGTCCAGTCCGGCTGGGCGATGATTCCGACACACCATCCGTCGGCTTCCAGCACGCGGCCAATCACCGCCGCGCCGAATGACGGGTGATCGATGTAGGCATCGCCGGTGATAATCAGAATATCCAGTTCATCCCAGCCCCGCGCGTCCATTTCGGAGCGGCTCATCGGCAGGAATTCTTTTTTGGGTGTCTTCATTTCGCCTTCACGACGCTTCCCGCGCGGTCAGTAGACGAACAGTGCGAGAGCGATTAGAACGAACCCCAGTATTGCTTTTAACGCGCCGATGATCCGCGCGATGCGGTCGTTTGTTCCAACAATCCAAGGCATCAGGCGGCGGAACCACCACGGCGCCAGCAGAAATGTGAGGCCGAGCAGAATCCAGAGGTAGGCGATCACCGAAATAACCACCCGCCAGCCCGACGGATTCCAGCGCGCGGCATCCAACACCGGGCCGGCCGCCAGAAGAAAAAGTCCGCCGAGGGCGCGCGGCGAAAGAAGTTCATCCAGATAGGTGATGCACAAATAAATTGAAACCGGAACCAGCCAGTAGAGGTGTACCTTCCAGGCATCGAACATTCCCAGATGCATCAGAGAGATTTCATAGGCGGACCAGATCAGATCGATGATAACCAGAATTCTTCCCGGCCAGACACTGCGAGGAAACCGCTCGTTTCCGTTGCGAAGCCGGGCTGGCATCCACAGCGAAAATCCGCCGATGGCGACGGCCAGCGACCCGAGCAGTAAAGTGACGATAGAAAGTTCAGACATCTGATTCTCCTAGTAGAAAACGGCCACACTCTGCCCGATCCGCCTGATTCCTGAAAACAAAAAACGCTCCGGAGTTCCGGAGCGTTTTCGCAAGAGACGTGAGTCCCGTTTACTTTTTGAGGCTGGCGCGGATGCTGTCGATCTGTCCGGCGCTGCCCAGAACGGCGTTCTTGTGGGCGATGTACTTGGCGTATTCGGCCATGAACACTTTGCCCGGCGGGCGCAGGTCAAAGTTTTCAGGATTCTTCATGAACTCTTCGCGATGCACACGGCACCAGACCAAGCGGCCGTCGGTGTCGATGTTGATCTTGGTTACGCCGAGTTTCGCGGCGGGCAGGAACTGCGTTTCGTCGACGCCTTTGGCGCCTTTCATCTTGCCGCCAGCGGCATTGATGCGGGCGACTTCGTCCTGCGGAACCGAGCTGGAACCGTGCATGACGAGCGGGAAGCCTGGCAGACGCTTCTGAATATCCGCGAGCACATCGAAGTGCAGACCCTGCGAGCCGCTGAATTTGAATGCGCCGTGCGAGGTGCCGATGGCGCAGGCGAGGCTGTCGCAACCGCTGCGTTCAACAAACTCTTTGGCCTGTTCGGGGTTGGTCAGTTTGGCGTCGGCTTCGCTGACGGAAACGTGTTCTTCCACGCCGCCGAGCTGTCCGAGTTCGGCTTCAGCAACCAGCCCTTTGGCGTGCGCGGCATCCGCGACGCGTTTGGTGATGGCGATGTTTTCGTCGAACGAGGCGTGGCTTGCGTCAATCATGACGGAGCTGTAGAAGCCGCTATCGATACATTCCATACAGGTGGCTTCGTCGCCGTGGTCGAGATGCACCGCGAAAATCGCATCCGGGAAGATTTCGTCGGCCGCGCGAAGCATGGCTTCGAGCATGCGTTTATCGGTGTAGGAACGGGCGCCTTTGGAAAGCTGCACGATAAACGGAGCTTTGCTTTCCATACAGCCGCGGAACAGACCCATCACCTGCTCGGCGTTATTGATATTGTAAGCACCGACGGCGTATTTGCCGTAGGCATGCTTGAACAGTTCTTTTGTTGTTACGATCATTGCATTCTCCTCTTGGTGTGTTCCGGTGAAATTGAGGGCGCATTGTAACGAAGAGACCCTTGATTGCCACCCTAAACTGCGGCTTTTTCAGGGGGCTTTTGCCACGGAAAACAGCCCGTTACTATACGCTCAGGAGCGGCCGAACTTGCGGTTCAGTTCCGTGAAGCTGGTGAAAATCAGCGTGGGCCGTCCGTGCGGACAGGTGTAGGGCATTTCTGTCTTCGCCAGATCCTCCACCAATCGTTCCATCGCCGCAGGCGGAAGCGTGTCTCTTGCCTTGATCGACGTTCGGCAGGCCGCCTGCGCCACCGTTTCGCGCAGTGCCTCGCGAGTCGCCCGCGCCGCCGCGCCGCTCTTTTCCAAAGCTCGGGCGATACCGCTGAGAATCACAATCGGCGAGCCGCTTTGCAGATGCACGGGGAGCGCATCGACGATAAATGTATCCTGCCCGAAAGCCGAAATGCCGAAACCCATTTCATCAAGTACCGGCAGATGACGGCGGAGCGCCTCGGCATCAGCAGGCATCAGCTCGATCGCCTCCGGCGTCAGCAATCCCTGCCGCGACGGTTTGCCTGCCGTGAGGTCGTGCATGAATTTCTCGAACAGCACCCGCTCGTGTGCCGCCTGCGGATCCATCAGGACAATTCCCTCTTCCGTTTCAAGGACAACATACATTCCGCCCGCTTGGCCGAGAACCCTGCACCACTTCCACGGGGAAGTCGGCGAAGAAGGAGTCAGGGGTCGGGAATCAGAGATTTTGGATTCCTGCTCTACCGCCTGATTCCTGTCTATTGTCTCCTGACTCCCGAAACCGGATTCCTGTCTCTCGATATCCAGCTCGCGCTGTTTTTCAACCGTCGGGGCGGGGCGGGGCGTCTCAAATTGAAATGCCGGCGCGCGCCGTTCCGCTTCCGGAGCCTCCAGCGCCAGAGCTTTCCGCACCGCCGCAATCACCGCGTCACGCACGGCGTTCGGATGGCGGAAGCGCACTTCTTTCTTAGCCGGATGCACATTCACATCGACCAGCGCGGGCGGCGACTCAATGAAAAGAAAGGCCGACGGGTAACGTCCGCGGGCCAGCACCGCATGATAGGCTTCATTCAGCGCGTGATGAATCACCGGTGCCGAAGCCGGACGGCCATTGATGAAAACATATTGATCGGAACGGTCCGAACGTCCTGTCTGTGGAAGTCCGGCAAAGCCGGTCACTTTCACCGCATCCACCTCATAGTCGAGTTGGCGCAGGTTGCTCAAAAACGCCGGGCTGTACAGCGCTGTAATGCGGTCGGCCAGATTGGAGCCGCCGGGTAGATTGTACACTTCACGCCCGTCGGACGTGAACGTGAGTCCAACCTCCGGATGCGCCAGCGCATACACAGCGAAAAGCTGGCGGATCTGCGCCAGCTCAGTGGCTTCTGTGCGCAGAAACTTGCGCCGCGCCGGAACATTAAAAAACAGATTGCGCACTTCAAATCGGGTGCCGGGCGGACAGCCCGCATCAACCACATCCTGAAGTTTCCCGCCACTGACTTGAATGTGCGTTCCGCTCAGTTCGGCGGCGGGCCGTGTGATCAGCGTAAAGCGCGATACGGCGGAAATGGACGAAAGAGCCTCGCCGCGAAACCCGAGAGTGGAAACCGCCTCGACCTGTTCGGCGGTGCGGATCTTGCTGGTGGCATGGCGTTCAATCGACAACAGCGCGTCGTCGCGATTCATGCCGGAGCCGTTGTCGGAAACGGCGATCAGTTGCATGCCGCCCTGAACGACCTCCACATCCACCTGCGTCGCGCCGGCATCGATGGCATTTTCGACCAGCTCCTTCATTACGGAAGCGGGCCGCTCGATCACTTCTCCCGCTGCGATCTTATTGATCACATGATCCGGGAGCATCTGGATGTGTTGGTTCACGGGCGGGACATTAGAGTCTTTTTCCAATGGTTGGAAGAACCTATCCGTCCGGCAGGCGTTTTACTGCGGAATGAAAAGTTTCTGGCCGACGGACAGTTTGTCTGCGTCCGGAATCTTATTGTTGTCGAGGATGGTCTTCGGGCTGACACCATAGGCTTTGGCGATGATGTAGAGCGTTTCGCCGGGTTGCACGGCGTGTTCAATGCCACGGCTGCTGGCGGTGGGTTTGGTAACCGGAGCAGGTGCCGGGGCTGAAGCCTGCTTCATCAGTTTGTTCAGTTCGCCGCTCAACCGGGAGACCATCTTCCGCTTGTCTTCCTCGCTTTTGCGTTCAATGGATGCACAGCGGATATCGAGTTGTTTTTTCAATGTGTCCAGATCGCGGCTGATTCGGCCTATTTCCATTTCAAGTGACTCAAGCCGTCCGGCCAGCCGTTGTTGGGTTTCCTGCGCGATGAGCTGATCCTGACCAAGCGCCGCGCGGTCCGAGCGGGTTTGCAGTTCAAAAGGCAGGGTTTCGCAGCCTGTCAGCAGTCCGGCGGTCATCAGTGTGAAAATAATTTTTTTCATATTCATCCATCCTCCTTATGGTTTCCAAAGATACAGAAACTGCGGGGATTGCAGTTTCAGGCCCGGCAGCACGACGGGGCTTTTTCCTTCGATGAGCTGTTCAAGAAAAGTGCGTTGCGGTTCATAGCGCACGACGTGCAGCGCGCCGGTGTCCAGCAGTTTCGCTGTGCAGGCGAGAGCGTCGTTCCAGTAGCCGATCTCGTCAATCAGGCCTTTATCGAGCGCGGCGGAAGCGGAGAAAATCCGCCCGTCGAAAAGTTCCGGCTTGGCGGCGCGGTCGATTTTCCGAGATTCGGAAACAATACCGCTGAAGCGGGTTTGCATTTCATCAATCAGCGCCTGCAAGAGAGCGACCTGATTGGTGTTCACGGGTTTAAATGGATTGAGCATGTCCTTATTGGCGCCGGATTTAATCGTGACATCGGTGATGCCGATTTTTTCAGACAGACCTTGGAAATTCATCGTCTGCATGATCACGCCGATGGAGCCGACCACTGCGGTCGGTTCGGCGATGATCAAGTCGCCAGCCATTGCGGCGTAGTAAGCGCCGGAGGCTCCCAGATCGCGGATGAAAACAACAACACGGCGGTCAGGGCGGCTGGCGCGGAATTTACGGAGCGCGTTGTAGATTTCATCGCTGGGTGTGACGCCGCCGCCGGGCGAGTTGACTTCCAGAATAATCGCGCGCATTTCCGGGTCGCGTTCCGCCGCGCGAACCTGAGTGAGAATGCTTTCAACCATATCGGTTCGGACGGTCAGGAAGCCTTCTTCCTCTGCGCGCGCAATCACACCGTCGAGCTGGATGCGGACAACTTTGATGTCACCACTGCCGCACGACCAGGTTTCTTCGAGCTTGGGAGCCTCATCGCGGGGGTAATCCGCTTCAACCTTGCGACAGTGCGAAAACAGCAGGCCCAGCAGGGTCAGCGAGAGAATGATGATGGTAATCCAGAGTTTCCGGTTTTTCCGACGACGTTTCATGGGGCGCATTCTAAGAGCCGGAGCGGCAAAATCCAGTTTTTAGCAAAAGCAATTGACGGCACAGACGCCTTCGGCTACAAGCTCTCCCCACTATGGGACAGCAACTTAAAGAACGAACCAAGCAGCGCCGCCGCGTGCTTCGCAAAAAACGCCTCAAAGTGCGTGCCCGCGAAGCCGCCGCCGCCAAGAAGTAAGCACTTCTGGCTCTCCGGATCTGACGAACCTCGCAGAAATCATTTCTGCGGGGCTTTTCTGTTTATATGGATTTCTCGGAAACCTTTTTCATCTTTCATATTTCATAGTTCAACCTTCAGGGACTCTCTGATAGGCTCCCGCCCATGATTACTTTCCTCGAAGGCATTCTCGAAGAAAAACAGCCCGGACGCGCTGTGGTGAACGTCGGCGGCATCGGCTACGAAGCACTCGTCCCTCTCAGCAGTTTTGACCGCCTGCCGCCGGAAGGTTCCAAAGTTCGGATTCTGATTTACCACCACATCACCGACGTTTCGCAGGTTCTGTTCGGCTTTGCCACGGATGACGAGCGCCGGATGTTCACACTGTTGCTCAGCGTCAGCGGTGTCGGCCCGAAAATCGCCGTCGCCGCGCTTTCCGGCCTTTCGGTTCGCGAACTGAAAACCGCGCTGATCGAAAGCGACGTCAAACGGCTTTCCTCCATTTCCGGTATCGGCAAAAAAACCGCCGAACGCATCATCGTCGAACTGCGCGATAAATTTTCGCCTGGCGAAGCGCTCGAAACGCTGGCCGGTGCCGATGAACTGCCCGGCGACAGCCGACTGCGCGACGCCGCGCTCGCTCTCATCTCGCTCGGCTATA
This sequence comes from Verrucomicrobiota bacterium, assembly GCA_020853375.1. GTDB lineage: Bacteria > Verrucomicrobiota > Kiritimatiellia > Kiritimatiellales > Tichowtungiaceae > Tichowtungia. Next base: position 6,475 of record JADYZA010000003.1, read on the forward strand.
AACAGGACGACGCCCGCAAAATGGTCAAGGCGCTCAAACTGGAACCATCGACCTCGGTTGAAACACTTGTCCGCATGGCATTAACGGGGAGATAAAATACAGAGAATGGAAAATTCCCAACCATTGGAAAATCAGAGATCAGCTAATTCTAAAATTCATTGGCTGACCCCCTTTTGACCCCCTTTACTTTTCCTTGATCAAATAATACGAGCGAGACTAAATATAAGTGGAGAAAGATGACGGACGAATCCTACAAGCCTTCTGATCAAAAATGCGATCATCCGGTTCTGAATTTCGTGCTTTCAGCGTTTATGCTGATTGTAGCCATTATTTGGTTTGCCAAAGGTGAAGTTATCTTGCCAAACAAGGGAGTGTTTCTCTGCGGGATGCATGCCCGAGCACTCGCAGTTGTTGTATTCCTTTTTGCTGTTTGGCCTTGGACGTTACGCCTATGGAATGCACGCACGCGGTGTAAATGAAGAAGAAAAGGGGTCAGCCAATGACTTTAGATTTTGCCGATTTCTAGCCTTCCAATGCTTGGAACAAAAGTTTCCAAAGGCTGGAACCGGGGCGGGGATCGGGTTGTTTAGCATGTGGATTTGAGCGAACAGGGAAAATGGATATGAAAACCGAAAGATCACTGGTTGCTTTTGAGAATCAACAAATCCGGCGGGTTTATGATGAGAAGTCGGATATCTGGTTTTTCTCCGTGGTGGATATCATTGCGGCACTGACTCAGCAGCCGGATTATCAGACGGCGCGAAAGTACTGGAATAAGCTGAGCGAACGGTTGAAAAAGGAAGGCAGTCAGTCGGTGACAAATTGTCACCGACTGAAATTACCCGCCGCAGATGGGAAGTCGTATCTTACTGATGTGGCTGATCCTGAAACACTTCTGCGGATTATTCAGTCGGTACCCAGCCCTAAGGCAGAACCGATCAAGCTTTGGCTGGCTAAGGTGGGCTACGAACGAATTCAGGATATGGGCGACCCGGCGCGGTCGCTGGATCGGGCCCGGGAATACTGGAAGCAGCACGGACGGAGCGAGAAGTGGATTCAGCAGCGGATGACGGGGCAGGAAACCCGCAATAAGCTGACCGATTACTGGAAAGAGCATGAGATCAAAGGCGAAGAGGAATACGCGCTTCTGACCAATATTATTCATCAGGAATGGAGCGGAGTTTCGGTTAAAAAGCACAAACAGCTAAAGGATCTAAAAACCCAGAATCTGCGCGACCATATGAGCGAAGCCGAGCTAATTTTTACCGCACTGGCGGAACTCTCCACCCGCCAGATTGCCGAGAGTGTTGAGGCGACCGGACTGACTGAAAATGCTGAGGCGGGCAAAAAGGGCGGGAAGATCGCCAAAAATGCGCGTCTTGCGCTGGAGCAGAAAACCGGCCGGAGCGTGGTGACTGGCGAAAACTTTCTGCCGCCGTCTTCTCCCAAACACAAATTGAAGAGTTAAGGGGCATAGAGGCAGAGATGCAAAGGCACTGAGGGACAGAGGAGCAAGATGGGGGAGATAAAGACATATCGGGATTTGCTGGTCTGGCAGAAGGCGATGTCCCTTGTGACGGCGGTGTATTGTTGCGCCGGGCAGTTTCCAAAAACAGAAATCTACGGATTGGTCTCGCAGATACAGCGTTGTGCGGTCTCTATTCCTAGTAATATTGCGGAAGGTTATGGTCGGCGTTCAACCGGTGATTATCTCCGGTTCCTTCAGATTGCCATGGGCTCGGTATTTGAACTGCAAACACAGCTTGAGATTGCGTGCAATCTGGAATATCTAACAAAAGCACTATTTGAAGAACTTTACGGGCAAAGTCGGGAGGTTGAGCGTATGCTCAGCAGTCTGATTTCGAAACTGAAACCCTAACTTTGTGCCTCTGTGCCGGATCCCTCAGGAGCTTTTCTAATGGAACATACTGTTACAACGCTGAATCGCCCGGATAAGGATTTCGATATTAAGCTACGCCCGTCGCGGTTCGCCGACTTTACCGGGCAGGACAAAATCAAAGAGCGGCTTGAACTGTTTGTGCAGGCCGCCAAAGCACGCGGCGACGTGCTCGATCACGCGCTGCTTTCCGGCCCGCCCGGTCTCGGCAAAACCACGCTGGCCTACATTATTGCCGAAGCGATGGGCGCCAATATCAAATGCACCTCCGGGCCGGTCATCGACAAGCCCGGCGACCTAGCCGGATTGCTCACCAGTCTGGAGCGCGGCGACGTTCTTTTCATCGATGAAATTCACCGTATGCAGAAATCGGTCGAAGAATATCTCTACTCCGCGATGGAAGATTTCGTCATCGATATCGTCATCGACCAGGGACCGAACGCCCGCTCGGTACGGCTCAACATTCAGCCGTTCACGCTGATCGGCGCGACGACCCGCAGTGGACTGCTTTCGGCGCCGATGCGCTCGCGCTTCGGTCTGGTCAACCGTCTCGATTATTACGATGCCTCCACGCTTAAAACCATTATTGAGCGCTCGGCCCGCATTCTGAATGTCGATATTGAACCCGGCGGTGCGCTGGAAATCGCCCGTCGTTCGCGCGGTACGCCGCGCATTGCCAACAACCTGCTGCGGCGCGCCCGCGACTACGCACAGGTTAAAGCCGGCAACATTATCACCGCCGAGGTCGCCGCCAAGGCGCTGGCTCTGCTCGAAATCGACGAGAGCGGTCTCGACGAAATGGATAAGCGGATTCTACAGACGATCATTGAAAAATTTGCCGGCGGCCCTGTTGGACTGAATTCGCTGGCGGTTTCAGTCGGCGAGGAGGCGGATACGATTGAAGAAGTTTATGAGCCGTACCTGATTCAGGAAGGTTTTATCAAACGCACACCGCAGGGGCGCGTTGTTATGCCTCGTGGCTTTGATCTCTTTGGCCTCAAGCCAGGCCACTCGTAGACCGGACTTCTTTAATCGCCACAAAAAGCATATGAAAATTATTCCTGAATTCTCAATGGAAGAAGCTGAAGCGATCGGAGATATCTTCGATAAACAAGGCATTTCTTTTGAACGGGATGCTTCTCCGGCTTCTGCCAAAAACAAGTACGGACTTTACACATACTTTTTTTGCGTTCCAGATGATCGGTTCGAGGATGCTATACAGATGATTAAATCCTACTACGGTTTTCTGGATGGGCCGGTGGAAGCGGTTAGTGGAACTTGTCCAGCGTGCGGTGCGACCGTAACCAATGTGTTTGAGTGTCCTGAGTGCGGCCTTACATTATCGTTTGATCAGCGAGATTTAATGAAAAAC
>JADYZA010000004.1 GCA_020853375.1 Verrucomicrobiota bacterium
CGGATTATCGAAAAAGAAATTCAGCGCAAAGCCCGCGCGCCGTTTATCACCAGTTCGCTCCAGCAGGCGGCTTCCAGTGTCTGCGGCTTTTCCCCGGCCCGCACGATGAGCATCGCGCAGGCTCTTTACGAAAATGGGCTGATCACCTACATGCGAACGGACTCGTTCAATATCGCCAAGAGCGCGCAGGAAGCCTGTTACGCATTTGTCACCGCAGAATACGGCGCGGACTATTTGCCGGAGAAGCCAAACTTCTACAAGAGTCGTGGCAATGCGCAGGAAGCGCACGAAGCGATTCGCCCAACCGATGTCACCCAGACTCCGCAGAATCTCTCCAGTCTCAAGCCGGAAGAGCAGAAACTGTATAAACTGATCTGGGAACGTTTCGTCGCCAGCCAGATGGTGCCGTCGCGTATTGCCCGCCGCACGGCCGAAATTGAAACCAGCGGCGCCAACACCTATCTTTTCCGCGCCACGTCTTCGGAAATTGTTTTCCCCGGCTATATGCGCGCCAGCGGTATCGAGAAAGCTACGGATAAGAAAAACGAGGATGACGAGGACGAGGTTGAAGAAGTCAGACTTCCGCCGCTGACCGAAGGCGAAAAACTCGACTGCGTGGAATGGCTCGGCGAACAGAAGTTCACGAAACCTCCGGCGCGCTACAGCGAGTCAGCGCTCATCCGTGCGCTCGAAGAAAATGGCGTAGGCCGCCCCAGCACGTATGCGCAGACGTTGGCAACGCTGGATAAGCGCGAATATGTCGCCAAAGAAAAACGCTCGCTGGTTCCGACGGAAGCCGGAATGCGTGTGTGTGAATTTCTCGTCGGCGCGCTCGACCCGCTCTTTAACGTCAAGTTCACTGCGGAAATGGAAGAGAAGCTTGACCGGATCGAAGACGGTTCCGTCGAGTGGGCCGACATGATGCAGACGTTCTACACGCAGTTTCTTGAGTGGCTCGAAGGTGCCCGCGATATGGCGGATCCTGTCTCGACCAAGGACATTCTCGCCGCGCTGGAGCAGGTCAAGGAATGGAATCCGCCGGTTAAAAACGGACGCCGCACCTATGATGACAGCGAAACGGTGCAGTCGGTGCGCGAAAAGTTTGCGGCCGACGGGCAGATCACTCAGCGCCAGCAGCAGATGCTTTTTGGGCTGGCCTGCAAATACATCGAGCAGATCGGCGCCGAGCAGGTGAGCGGTTTGAAGCTTGAAAAACCGGAAGCTCCGCGCACGGACACCCTCCAGAAGCTGGAGTTGCTCCAACATGTTCAGTTCGCGCCGTCCCGCAAGATTGGCAAGCGCACCTACGATGATAAAAAGTTTTGCGACTCTCTGCGCCAGCAGGTGCAAAACGGTAAGGCGCTCAGCGAACGGCAGATCGCCGCGCTGGATTCCGTGCTGACCAAATATTCCGATCAGGTTCAAAACTTTGATGAAATTAAGGGCAGTCTGAATATGACGGCGAAGCCGGAAGCGGCGGATGCCGGGCAGACCGGCGCGCTGCTTGAGTTGCTCAAACCGATTCAGGTGTGGAACCCTCCGGTGATGCGCGGTAAACGCGAATTCAACGATCAGAACTTCTACGAGTCTCTGTCGACCCAGTTTGCGGCAAAGGGCGCTCTTTCTGACAAGCAGGTGGCCGCACTCAGAAAAATCATCGGACGCTATGCGGCGCAGATTCCGGACTACGACGCGATCCGCGAGCAGCTCGGTCTTCCCGAACCAAAACAGAAAAAGTAGATTCATCTGCAATGAACGCAATCGCAGATCCCTGTGTGGGGCATTTTGTTAAATACCTGCAAGGGGAGAAAAACGCCTCGGAGCATACGGTCAGCAATTACCTGATTGATATCCGGCAGTTCATTGAGCTGATTTGGGGCGACGAGGCGAAGCCGCCCTATAGCTGGAAAGAGGCCGACCGCCTCGCCGCCCGCAAGTTTCTGGTTTTTTTCCAGAAGCTGGAAATGGAGCCGACGACGACGGGTCGAAAGCTGTCGGCTTTGCGGTCGTTTTACAAGTTTCTGGTTCGTGAGGAATATGTTCCGCTCAATCCGTTCAGCGGTTTGCATCTTCCGAAGAAGGGTAGTTATCTGCCCGCAGTTCTGTCGATGGACGAAGTCGCGCAGTTGCTGGCTGCGCCGCATGCCATGGCGGCGGCGGAAAAGCCGCTGGGCGTGTTTCAGGAATATATGCCGGTACGCGATACCGCCATTCTTGAAGTCCTTTACAGCACCGGCATGCGTATCGGCGAGCTGGTCGGTATGACCGAAGCTCGGATCGATATTCTTTCCGGCATTATCAGTGTGCTTGGCAAGGGGAAGAAGGAGCGGCTCTGTCCGCTGGGCCGTCCGGCCGAACGGGCTTTGCAGAACGCACTCTCCATGCGTTCCGAGGTCTGGAACTCGCTTGGTATGAAGGGCGACGCGCGGCGGGTGATTTTTCTGAACAAGCACGGCGGGCCGATCACCGCGCGTTCCATTGAGCGAATGCTGAAAACGTACGTCGGGTATTGCGGCCTTAAGCCGACGATTTCTCCGCATGCGTTGCGCCATAGTTTTGCCACACACCTGCTGGATAACGGCGCCGATCTGCGCAGCGTGCAAGAGTTGCTTGGCCACGCCAGCCTGTCGACAACCCAGATTTACACCCACGTATCGGTTGAAAAGCTGAAGAAAGTTTACGAAGAAGCGCATCCGAGGGCTTAGCCTGAAAGATGAGGTGTGAAGGATGAAAGATGAAAAGGGTATTCTTCCAGCCTTTGAAAATTGAATATTGAGAATTGAATATTGAGCTTTGAACAGGAACACTCCGCCGATGATTTGGTTTTTCTACAACCTGTTTTTTCCCCTCGCATTTCTTTTGCTCCTGCCGAAGTTTATTTCGCGTATGGCGCGGCGCGGCGGCTACCGGCGGCATTTCGGTCAGCGGCTGGGAATCTATGACTGCGAAACCGTCGCGCGTCTGGCGGAAGGCCGCCGCATCTGGCTTCATGCCGTGAGTGTTGGCGAATTATTTGTAGCGCTCCGTTTTATCGAGGAATACCGCAAACAAAATCCGGCATCGCGGTTTGTGCTGAGCACGAACACCTCCACCGGCCACGCACTGGCGGAGCAGAAGCTTGATGAGCGCGATGTGCTGATCTATTTCCCGGTCGATCTTCCGTTTGTCATGCGCCGCGTGTTCAATCAGATCAACCCGCTGAAGCTGATTCTGGTCGAGTGCGAGTTCTGGCCGAATCTGGTGCGGCAGGCGCACAGACGCGGGATTCAGGTTGCTTTGATTAACGGGCGCATTTCCGACTCATCATTTAAAGGCTACATGGCCCTGCGCCCGTTCACCCGGCGACTGCTCAAACTGATTGATCCGGTTTGCATGCAGGGTCGGCAGGATGCCGAGCGCATCATCGCGATGGGCGCTCGGCCCGAAACCGTCAAAACTCCCGGCACCGCAAAATACGACCTGCCGCCGCCCGCCGTTGATGCCGCCGCCGCCGCCCGTGCCGTGCTTCGCAGTCTATCGGTTCCAGCGAACGCGCTGGTTCTGCTTGGCGGTTCAACCTGGCCGGGCGAAGAGGAGGCGCTTTGTAGAATTTACAAAACACTGCGCGAAAAACATCCGGAGCTTTTCCTCGTGCTGGTTCCGCGACATGCCGAACGCCGCAACGACGTGGTGAGTGTTATCCAGTCGCAAGGTTTTTCATCCATTCTCCGCAGTCAGCTCAGCGGCGCCGCGGCGAAACCCGACGTTTTGGTGGTGGACACGACCGGCGAACTGATGAGTTTCTATGCCGCTTCCGATGTGGTGTTTGTCGGCAAGAGCCTTTGCGAACACGGCGGGCAGAACCCGATTGAACCGGCGCTGTTCGGCAAAGCGGTCATCGTTGGCCCGAACATGGAAAACTTTCCGGCGGTTATGGATGATTTTCTCGCCGCGAACGCGTTGCGGCAGGTTTCGGATTTCCAAACATTGGAAACAGCTGTTGCCGAACTGCTGGCGGACTCCGCCGCCCGTGAACAGATCGGGAACGCCGCTCGAGGAGTTATCGAAAGCCGTCGCGGCGTGATTCAGAAAATGGTGGAGCAGGTGGGATGAAAATCGTTCTCTCTTTCGATTCGTTCAAAGGAAATCTTTCTGCGCGCGAGGTTTGCGAAATTGTCCGCGACGGAATCCTGTCGGTGCGTTCGGATGTTGAAACGGTGATTCTTCCGATGGCCGATGGCGGAGAAGGGACTGCCGTCGCGATGATGTCCGCTCTTGGCGGCGAATAGATTCCTTTAACCGTCACCGGCCCGCTTCCTTCGATGAAAGTGAAGGCTGGTTTCGCGTGGCTGGCCGAATCGAAAACAGCGGTTGTTGAAATGGCGGTCGCCAGTGGCTTGCCGCTTTTAAAACCCGAAGAGCGCAATCCGATGATTGCGACGACCTACGGAACCGGCGAACTGATCAAGGCCGCGGCTGCAAAAGGGGCGCGGAAAATTTTACTGACGGTTGGCGGAAGCGCAACGGTTGACGGCGGTGTCGGCGCCGCCGAAGCGCTTGGCTGGACGTTTCCAGTGTCTGGGAAAATTGTTCCGCCGAAAAACTTCACGATGCCGGAAGTCGATGTGCTGTGCGATGTAACCAATCCGCTGTGCGGCCCGAACGGTGCGGCGCAGGTGTATGGTCCGCAAAAGGGAGCCACACCAGAAATGGTTGAAGAGCTCGATTCCAGACTTCGGAAACTTTCGGAGCGGATTTTCCAAACCTTGGGAAAAAATGTCCGCGATCTGCCGGGCGCAGGCGCGGCGGGCGGTTTGGCCGCCGGGGCGGTGGCTTTCATGAACGGCAGGCTGGTGCGCGGCGTTGATATGGTGATGTCGACGATCGGTTTAGCCAAAGCCTTGGACGGTGCGGATTGGGTTTTGACCGGCGAAGGGAAGTTTGATTCGCAGTCGGTACAGGGCAAGGTGGTGGACGGCGTGGCGCGGCTGGCAAAAGAGGCTGGCGCGGAGACGGGTGTGATTGCCGGATGCGTACGGCTGAAGGAGCCGGAATGGCGTGCGGCCGGTGTATCGTTTGCGGCGGCGCTTCAAGCGGAAGGAATGAGCACAGAAGAGTCGATGCGTCGTAGCCGCGAGCTTCTTTTCGCGGCGGCGGCTTCTTTTGTCCAAGGTTTGTAATTGTTGCTTTCCGCGCGCTTGGTGTAGGGTTTCCGGCGAAAAGGAAGAACGTTATGTCCTCATCCGATATTTATGAAGTGAAGGAATCTCCTTGGGCGAAAAAGGCGGAAGCCGCCGTTTCTCAACAGCGCAGTCGCCGCCATCGGCACGGAAAGAGTTTTGATGAGGCTGTGAATCCCGATCTTGCGCACACGCATCGCCGCCGTAGCCGCAACAGCGGAGTCCGTCGACTTCAGCATCGGCTGAAAGATCCGAAGTTCAGTAAACGGTTCTGGCTGTCCACGCTTGGAACCGCAGGGTTGATTCTGGTTCTGCTGATCGTCTGGGATTTGTTTTTCCGTTACCCCAAGGCGCCCGAAGGCCAAACGCCCGGCATTTACCGCGCCACGGTGAAGTGATTTCCGGAGAATCAGTTCCAGTTTTTGAATAGGTCGTTGAAGAAGGAATTGGTTTTATTTTTCCATCCAGCCCAGAACGGCGGAGCTTTGCGCGCGTAGGGCGGCGGACTCACTTCGATGTCGGCGGGCTGTCCGCCGGTAAACCAGCCTTCACTCATTTGCTGTAAATAAACCGCACGGTATTCCGCGCCTGCCGCCTGATAGATGAAGATGGCGATCAGAACCAGAATATAGTCATGATCGATCAGGCC
>JADYZA010000005.1 GCA_020853375.1 Verrucomicrobiota bacterium
GCCGTATTTTCTATGTGTTCCGCGATGGAACAGGTGCTAAATTCCCTCCAATGAATTTCGATCTGACAGCCTTACGCACGGCACGCGCAGCCGGAACCTGCCGGCTGCCAACCCTACCGCCGTCGGCTCAGGCGTTTCTCGGCTGCGAACTGCTTCAGGAAAACGCCCCGCAACTGTGGATTACCGACCACCTTCCGTCGCTTGAAAAACTGGCTGACAGCTTCCGAACCCTCTGCCCGGAAACTGTTTTGCTGACGCTCCCGCCGTTTGACGGAAAAGACATGGAGGCGCAAAGCGCACGATTGAAAACCCTTTCGTTTCTGCAAAACAAAAAAAGGGAGGCGAAACCGTTCTGCCTGATCACAACATTCCAATGTCTGGAAGAAAAACTTCCAAGCCTTGGAACCGCGCTGGTTCTAAACTGCGGCGCAACCATCAATCCGGACGAGCTTTTCCAAAGTTTGGAAAAGCAGGGCTACACCCTCGACGTTGAAATCTACGAAAAAGGATTCGCCGCGCGGCGCGGCGGCATTATCGACATCTGGCCCCCGACCTCTCCGCTACCGGTGCGCATCGAATTCTTCGGCGACGAAATCGACAGCCTGCGCACCTTCGAGCCGGACACACAACGGTCTGTCGAAAAAATTGAACAGATCGAAATTTTTCCGCTCAATGCCAAAGGCAACGCCACACTCACCAGTCTGCTGCCGGAAAACACGCTCCGCATTTACAGTCATGTCGAAGCAACTCCCCTGCCGCATTCGATTCACATCGGCTGCGTCACCAGCGATGTCATCCCTATTGATCTCGGATTTTACGAAACCCATCTGAAGCCGGTCAGCGAACTGCACCGCCCCGAAGCCGCCGAACAGCAGCGCAGACTGTTTTTCCAAACAGTGGAACAAATGGTTTCCAATGGCTGGAAAATCGACATCTACATGGAAACGCCCGGCTCGAAAGAACGGCTCAAAGAAGCCTATCTGCCAGAGATCGGGAGTTCGGAATCAGCCATCAGAATTCTTGTCGGCCTTCTCCATGGAAGCTTCGTCTGCAAAAAACAGAAACGCCTGATCCTCACCGAAGCCGATATTTACGGATATGCCGCAAAGACGGCTCATATCCGGAAAAGGCAAGCCGCGCCGCAGGCTCCCGGCGCACGCATTGCCGAGTGGACCGATATTCAGCCCGGCGAACTGGTCGTGCATGTCGATCACGGCATCGGGAAATACATGGGGCTGGTCGAAATGGAAATGGCCGGGCGGCGGCAGGAAATGCTCCTGATTGAATACGCCGACAGCGCGCGGATTTATCTGCCGACCTCACAGGCTCATCTGCTAACACGCTATGTCGGCATGGGAAATTCCGCGCCCTCGCTGCACAGTCTGAAAGGCGCCCGCTGGCAGAACGAGCGCGCCTCCGCGCAGTCGGCCATTGAAGACCTCGCCGCCAAACTGCTCGAAACACAGGCGACACGTGAGCTGGAAAAAGGGCGCGCCTGCGAACCGGATACGCACTGGCAGAACGAATTCGAAAATTCCTTCCCATATATGGAAACGCCCGATCAGCTCACGGCGATTAAAGCCGTTAAAACCGATCTTGAGTCGCCCCGCCCGATGGACCGATTGATCTGTGGCGACGCCGGTTACGGAAAAACCGAGGTCGCCATGCGCGCGGCCTTCAAGATGGTCCTGTCCGGACGGCAGGTCGCCGTGCTCGTTCCAACCACAATCCTGGCTCAGCAACACTTCGACACATTCACCGAGCGGATGGCGGCGTTCCCGGTCGTCGTCGAAATGCTCAGCCGCTTCCGGACGCACCACGAACAAAACAAAACGATTCAGCGCTTGCGCGAAGGTGACGCGCAAATTGTCATCGGCACACACCGGCTGGTTTCCGGCGATGTGCAGTTTAAAGACCTTGGGCTGGTGATTATCGACGAAGAACAGCGTTTTGGCGTGCGCGCCAAAGAGCATTTGAAACAACTCCGCCAGCAGGTAGATGTGCTGACACTCAGCGCGACGCCGATTCCACGGACGCTTTACATGAGCCTGACCGGCGCGCGCGACATGAGCACAATCCAGACACCGCCACAGGAACGTCAGCCCGTTGAAACCATCGTGCTGGAATATCACGACGACATCGTGCGCGAAGCAATCCTTCACGAGCTGGCGCGCGACGGACAGGTTTTTTATCTGCACAACCGCGTGCAAACCATCGGCAAGGTTGCTGCCAAAGTAAAAAAACTGACGCCGGAAGCGCGTGTTGAATTCGCTCACGGACAAATGGGAGAAAAGGAACTTTCCGACGTCATGCACCGCTTCGTGCGCGGCGAATTCGACGTGCTGATTTGCACCACCATCGTCGAAAGCGGCGTCGATATTCCGCGCGTCAACACAATCATTATTGACCACGCCGACCGGTTCGGACTGGCCGACCTGTATCAACTTCGCGGCCGTGTCGGACGGGCGAGGCAGAAAGCCTACGCCTTCCTGCTGTTGCCGCCCGGCGGCTCGCTTTCCGACGATTCCCGCCGCCGCATCGAAGCGCTCAAACGCTATACCGGACACGGCACCGGATTCCGCATCGCCATGCGCGACCTGGAAATCCGTGGCGCAGGCAACATGCTCGGCGCGCAACAGAGCGGCCATATCGCCGCCATCGGCTTTGATCTCTACTGCCAACTCCTCAAACGCAGCGTCGCCAAACTCCAAGGCAAAAAAGTTCCGCCGATCATTGATGCATCGGTCGACCTCGATTTTATCAATAAATCGCCGGGTGGGGACACCCGGCCTACAAATGCTGTAGGCCGGACGTCCCCGTCCGGCGACTCAGGCGCATACATTCCTTATAGCTATGTGGATGACGAAAACCTGCGTGTGAAGCTGTACGGGCGCATTTCATCGCTGGCAAGCGAAGCGGAAACGCGCGAACTGAAAATTGAATTCGCCGACCGCTTTGGCGCTCTGCCCGCCGCCATGAGAAACCTTTTTGAAATCGCCCGCATCCGTATTGCGGCGGCGCAGGCCGATGTGCAAAGTATCCGCGCCAGCGAAGAGCGACTGATTGTTCTGCGGAACGGCGAAGCCATCATGCCCGACGGACGCTATCCTCGCCTTAAAGCCCGCACAACTCCCGCACGACTCAAAGAAATCCTGACCTTAATCAAAAGTATGAAATCATGAATTCAAAATTAATCCGCCTGCTTGGAAAATATAAAGAGCTGGAACGCGACGTGCAGGAACTGGTCAGCGCGCAATGCCGCGACGTCTGCGCGCTCTGCACCGCCTGCTGCTGCCGCGCCGATCTGTGCGAGGAAGCACTGGAAAGCCCGTTTCTGCACGCCGCGCACGGCCGGGACGAACTGGAAAGCGACCGCTACGGATTTCTGACAGAAACAGGTTGTTCGCTGGAGATTGGCCGTCCGCCGGTCTGTTATGAGTTTTTCTGCGACGAACTAATGGCGGCGCAGCCAGACGA
>JADYZA010000006.1 GCA_020853375.1 Verrucomicrobiota bacterium
ATGCAAATGCCTGCAAACAGTCAGGCTGTCCGCGCGGCGATGATCGCCGGATGGGTGGTGCCTATGGATTATACACTGGTCGATGACTGCCTGCGGGCGTTGCGAGTACGTCCGTTTGAGAATCACGGGAAGGTTTCTCTTTTTGAGGCCGTCCGCCAGCATTGGCCTACGGTTTTCACCATCCTGCTTCTACTCATCATTTTACTGTTCTCAACACTATGGACAACCCACCTGAACCGCCTGTTGCACACCGCGCGGAAAACAGCAGAACGGGCGGTTAAGGCGAAGAGCTCGTTTCTGGCCAACATGAGTCACGAAATCCGCACACCGATGAACGCGGTGATCGGTATGACGGATCTGCTGATGGAAACCGATCTCGATCCCGAGCAGAGAGAGTCCGCCAATATCATCCGCGTCAGTGGCGAAGCACTGCTGTCACTCATCAACGACGTGCTCGATTTCTCTAAGATTGAAGCCGGGCACATAGAGCTAGAACGGCAAGAGTTCGATCTAAGCCAATGTGCCGAAGGAGCGCTCGATTTGATGGTTTCCAAAGCAGCTGAGAAGGATATCGAACTAATTTATGAAATCGACGGCAACGTCCCCGCTGTCATCCGCGGCGACTCGGGACGATTGCGCCAGATTCTGCTCAACCTGCTGAGTAATGCTGTCAAATTCACCCATCAGGGCGACATCTGTGTATCGATTACCGCCCGCCAGCTCGACCAGGGGCACGAAATTTCATTCTCAGTGCGCGATACCGGCATTGGAATCGAAGCCGACAAGCTCGATTATATTTTCTCGGAATTCACTCAGGCCGACGCTTCCACCACACGCCAGTACGGCGGAACAGGGCTCGGACTTGCCATCAGCCGCAAACTGTGTGAACTGATGGGCGGGCGCATGTGGGCGGAAAGTGTTTCGGGCGAAGGCTCCATCTTCCATTTCACTATACACACCCCCATTGCCAAACAAGTCCGCACCATCCGCACCAACCAGCAAGCCTTTAACATAGCCAACCACGATATTCTCATCGTAGACGACAATGCGACCAACCTAAAAATCCTCTCCGCGCAGCTGACCCGCTGGGGATTGACTCCCGTGGCCTTCAGCACACCATACGCCGCGCTCGAATCGATAACATCCGGTCGAGAATATGCTCTGATGATCACCGATATGCAGATGCCGAAGATGGACGGGATCATGCTGATCGGCGAAGTGCGCAAGCACCGGACAGCCACCGAACTTCCCATTGTTGTGCTCACGTCGCTCGGGCTGGAAAAACCGGATGAAGCACTCGATATCGGGGCCTATCTGACCAAACCCGTCAAACCGGCTCAGCTCTATCAGAACATTTCCAATATCCTGCGCGGCGAAGGAGGCAACTATACCGAAGTGATCGCCACAACCCGCACTCAGGCCGCGGCAAGTCCGTTAAAAATCCTGCTGGCGGAGGACAACCTGCTAAATCAAAAAGTAGCACTGCGTATGCTCGAAAAACTCGGTTATGCCGCCGACCTCGCCCGCGACGGCGTCGAAGCGGTCGATATGGCCGAGAAAAACCAATACGATCTGATCCTGATGGATGTTCAAATGCCGCGCATGGACGGACTGACAGCCACCGAAGAAATCGTCAGGACGTTCAGCAACAGAAAACGCCCGCTGATTATCGGGATGACTGCCCATGCCGCCAACGAAGAGCGCGAACGCGGACTCGCCGCCGGCATGGACGACTACCTCACCAAACCCATCCAGCTCGTTAAACTCAAGGAAATGCTCTGGCAGGTACAAGCAGGTTGAGGCTACCCAGCGTTCCAATCTTTGGAAAATCTCCTCAACATGTCGCGCCTTTTCGGATTACAGGAATCCGGCGAACGCGGTGACTACGGCTGACCTCCACAGGTCAGCCGATGAATGTAGAATTTGATGCTGCGTTGCTGAAATAAGTGTCGTTAGTTTTTTGGTTTGTTTTCCAGAACTCATCATTCATCTTTCTTTCCGATGAAAGGCATTGCCCATTTTATTTCCGGAGTGACGGTCGCTTCTTTCTGTCCGTGGGCGGTTGAAGCGGCGCAGAACGGTAATCCCTCTTTTTTCATTCTCGGCGCGGTTGCCGGGATTCTGCCCGACACCATCGATTTCAAGTTCTACCGTTTTTTCTACCGCCATGATGTTTCGGTTTATCCTCATCCGAGCAAGCTCGATCCTCAACCGGTGGCCAACGCGGTTGCCGCCGCGGTTACCGATGCCGCCGCAACCGGCAGGCCGGTTCGTCTGAAGCTCGCGACCATTAAACTGAGCGCTGACGGCTGGCGGCAGTATCGCGTCCGGATTGATCCTGAGGCGGGCGAAGTGCGCGTACAGTTCGGCCCGGTCGTCAGCACGGGGCAGTCGCCGCAACCCGGAACATTGCCGGAAAACCGTCCGGTGGCTGTCGCAAAATTTTCTGTTCCGGTCAGGCAAAGTTACGATCCGGTTTATACCGTCGATATTTTTGACGGCCCCAGTTTTCTGTTTCAGCGCGGCGAAGGCGGGAACGTTGAAATTGATTTTCTGCCGTGGCACCGGAGCTGGTCGCATTCGTTTGTTGTTGCCGCGCTGCTGGCAGGTTTTGCTTCGCTCTGGACATGGCAGGCGGGCGCGGTGGTTTTCGGCGCGTATGCGTTGCATATCATTGAAGACCAGCTGGGCCACATGGGTTCCAATCTGTTTTTTCCATTCACTGGAAAACGGATGCCCGGTTTGAAGTGGATGTATTCCGGCGATGCGTTTCCAAACTTCGGATGCGTCTGGCTCTGTTGTCTGCTCATTTTCTGGAACGTTTACGCCGCGATTCCGGAGCCGCTTTACCACTTCAGCTTTTTCCGGTTGGTGCTCTACGCGTTGATCCTCCCGTTCTCCATCTTTGGTGTCGCGCGCTGGCTTCTCGTCCGCTCCGACAAAGGACAGCCTGAAACTCTTTCCACACAATGGAATGTTTGATTCGAGCAGGGTTTGCGGGCAGACTCCGAACCTATGAAAAAACACATTCAGAACTTTCTGGCGGAAAAAGATAATCGGCTCGTTCAGTTCATCAAATATGGAATGTGCGGCGGTGCGGCGACTGTGGTGGATGTCGCCGGTTTTTTCCTGCTCGCCTGGCTTCTGTTTCCGGCGCTGACGGCCAGTGATCCAGTTGCTGGTCTTCTTTCCAAATTCGGACTGAGCATACAGGCGGTTTCCGAGTCCATCCGCCTGCGGAACTACTGGATCGATAAAGGCATTTGCTTCCTCTTTTCCAACTTCACGGCGTACATCCTCAACGTCCTATTCGTTTTCAAAGCCGGGAAACATAAGCGGCACCACGAACTCATGCTCTTCTACGCCGTCTCGCTGATTTCATTTTTGATTGGCACGACAACGGGCGACCTGCTCATCCGCTTCGGTGGACTCGACACCACCTATTCCTACATCGCCGCCGTAATCTCTGCGCTTCTCATCAACTACGCCGGCCGCAAGTTTTTTATTTTTAATGGATAATCAAACCAATCCTGAATTCGGAAGGATTCAGGATTGTATAAGTGCTTGCGTCGAAATGGGGCGCGAACTATCTTGTTGCCTCTTCGGGCCCGTAGCTCAGTTGGTCAGAGCAGGAGACTCATAATCTCTTGGTCCTCGGTTCAAGTCCGAGCGGGCCCACCAATTCCTTCTTATAAACGGACGTTTTGTTCAACAAGCGCCGAGTTCTTCCGACTTGTTATTCGAAAGCGATTGATTGAAAAACCGAAGTATTTTTCGGGGGCTTGAAGTTGACTCGAACCACGCCCATCTGCACAATCCAAGCCCTTAGTTTTAGTATCCGCGCGGCGCGGTGGTTATTCGCAACATATAAGAAAGGTATCAGATATGGCACATAAGAAACGTTCTGTAGGCATCCTTCTGGCAGTGATGCTTTGTGTTTTTCAACATCACGCTTGCGCCGTGGAAACTCCGACATGGGAAGTCCGGCGCGCAGTACCGCCAACGCTGCCTGAAGCCAATCTGGACCGCGGGAATATCCCGGGCTTTGATGTGACGTTTTCGGAGAAGGCTTCTGATTTTGAAATTGGCGGAGATTCTGACAAGAAGTTTTTAGGGTTCATGCTCGTGGGAAAACCTGTTGCGATTCCCGCATCCGCCGACAGCCTTACTCTGGCGCTCGACTATCAGTCGTTCTGCGGATCCGAAAACCGCAACTCCGCAATTTCCATGGTTGTGTTGCCGCTTGCTGAGTGGCAGCGGCTGGGAGTGGAAAAGACGGATCGGGCGAAATGGGATAAAGCCGCCGCGCTGAAAACCCAGATTATTCTCGGTGGAGACGGAACCGGAGCGGATGTTGAAGTGTGGACACCTTGGGCTTCCGGAAACATTCTTGCCGACGCGAAAGGACAGGCGCTCAAAGGTCAGACCGTCGTCGTAGCGTTGTTAGTCAGCTGTTGGCAGGGAAGCGCAGAGGAGTGGGCGAAATTCCGAAATGTCGCATTGGATTTGGATGGTGCTTCCGCGAAAATCGTCCCCAGTCCTGCAGTTGAAAAAACCGTGAAGCCCGAACCTGCCGCCGCGGTTGAAAAAGCAAAGTCTGCGTCCGAGAAGGTATCCGTTGCCATCACCGACGGAGTGGCTGCGCCTCTCTTTGCAAAAGCGAGCATCGCGCCGCTGAATGAAGAAAGTTTCATGGTTACTATCCCGAAGGGGCGTGGACGTGCCGAACTGAGCTTTAAGTGTCGCGTTGATTTTTCGAAATGGGCCGGACACAACCAAGGGGTAACGGTTCGTGTTAACGGACGCGAGGTCAGCATGCAGAATATTCTGGGCCGCCCGGCTTCTTTTAAAACCGCCGATGGCAAGACGGCCCAGACTGCCAAGGGAAATGCCTTTTTGTGTTATTTCGCTCCAGATGTGGACGCTGTTCCCTCAGATTGTCCGTATAAGCCGGTCGACTCCGGAATTGATGTGCTGGCTTACCGTATGGATATCGGTTCCTATCTTGTCGAAGGAGAAAATCAGATTACGTTCCGCAATGTTCTGCCTGAAACGCCTAAGTATGAGCTTGCGCTGAGCAAGGCGGAAATTATTTACCAAGCGTCAGCCGGAGATAAGAAGACCGCGGATTACGGAAAGCTCGAAGTGGCTGACAAAAACGGACTTCTGCTCAATTACAACGGCAAGCCCTTGATCGTCGCAAATGAGCTGGTCGGCCTTGCGGATTTGGGCCAGGTTCCTGGTTGCGATGTGCGTGAGAAGAACGGCGTTAAAATCTGGAATATTTTCCGGGAAAATGACGAGAAGCTGAAATTCCGTCGCGAGATGGCGATTCACCCGAACGGTTCAGCGGAACTGACGTTTAAGTCATGGTGTGCGTCCTACGTCGAAGGACGGCGCGGCTACACGTTTTCTATCCCCTATAGCGCGCTGAAGGGCTGTAAATTCACAGCACGGGTCGGCCGAACTTACGGGACAAAGGAAATCTCCGGCGTTCTGGATGACAAGTTCGCAGACTATATCGGCGGAACAGACGGGAAAGATCGTCTGGTGCGCTATTTGGCGTTTGAAGGCGAAAATGTCCATTTGGTCTTCGATTTCAACGCCTACGGTGTCACCCAGATGTACAGCGATTATCCTTACACCGGCGAACCGTTGAGCTTTGCCACGGTCAGAAAAGATGGCGACTTCCTGGTCTTTACTCTGACGAGCATGAAGCAGGGTTCCAGCGGCGGAGTTTACGCGGCAAAGACGATTATTTATCCGGGGGTGTATGAGTACGATGCCCGGCATCCTTACCAGAACTGGACCTATCGCGGCGGACCAGAGCCGTTGTCGTTTTTCTCCTTTGGCACACCGGATGCCAAAATTATTCCAAGGGTTGAACCGGAAGGTGACGGACCTGCCGCGCGCGTTGGGCCGGTTCCTCCGCCTAAACCGCCGATCGGAACCCGGGCAGATCTTAATTTGTATGCGGCATGGAGAACGGCTGGCTGGGAAAAAGAAGCCGGATTGAAACTGACGGATAAGAAGTCATTGAACGTTTTTGCCAATGCGGCGTACTCCCCGGACGGTTCTCCGGCGACATTTCTCTTGGATGCCAAGCCGGGGATTTATGTGATCACGCTGAAACTGGGGCATCCGGATTCCGACATCGGGCCATTCGATATCCTCATTAACGGGAAACCGTCGGTCAGCGGCATTAGCGTGGCCAAAGGTGAAACCGAAACGGTGCTCATTCCTCATTATGTCCGGGCTCCGGAAAAACAGGTGCGCATTCAGTTCCAAGGGAAAAAGCAATGGGCTGTGAATGCCATTGCGGTGCAAGTGTTGCTTTACCAGAACGAGGATTTCTTCTGGGATCGCGGCTTGTGGCTGGCCGATGGTTTGTTTGAGCCGGATTTCTCGGTGCCTGGTGTGCCGCGGAAAAAGAAAACGTTTACGTTCGAGCCGAAAGTGGTTTCCCGTACCGCGTTCCAGAAATCTCCGTACACATACATTTCCAAAGAAAAAGAAATCCTGTTGCCGCCGAATGTTCCGGAAACGGCCTGGCGAGCAAGTATGAAGATGGGTCTGTGGGCCGACGAAAGTCATTCGGCGACTGGGTTTGAATTCAACTCGCCGGAGCTCGCCGAACGGCGTGTGCTGGAGCTGAAAGCCGCTGGATATAACACCATCAACTGTGCTTCGCTTTTCTGGAATCA
Organism: Verrucomicrobiota bacterium; assembly: GCA_020853375.1. GTDB lineage: Bacteria > Verrucomicrobiota > Kiritimatiellia > Kiritimatiellales > Tichowtungiaceae > Tichowtungia. The sequence continues at coordinate 6,705 of JADYZA010000006.1, forward strand.
GGGCTTTACAGAGCGCTGGGACGAAGCGATCGCCATGACCCGCTTGGTGTGCGATGCCGCCCATAAGCATGGAATGAAAGTCGTGTATCACATGGACGGGCCGATTCCCCTTTACCATAACACCGGTCTGGCGAATATGCTCAGCCATCTCGACTGGATGCAGACCGATGTGCAATACGGTCTACCTACATTCATCCACATGAACCCCAATTATCCCGGATTTTGCAATGACTTCATCGAACGGCTTGTCCGCATGGCCAAAGAAGCCAACCTCGACGGCTATATGATTGATGAGTACACCTACTCGTCGATTAAATATTCCGGCGATCCAGCGACCCGCAAGGTTTTTGAAGCTGAAACAGGTCTTCGCCTGCCAGTGGATACCTCTTCGTCCGTTTGGTATAACGACGACGACGTTCTCTGGAGGCAGTGGATCCGCTGGAGGCAGAAAAATGTCGGCGACTGGATGCTGACGCTGAGAAAAGAGCTGAACAAATTTAATCCGAATTTCACGTTGTTCACCTACATAACCCATTACGGGTTTACCGAGCCGTGGGCGAACAAGGAGTTCGGCTTAACCATTCAGGAAATGGGTCGCTCCTGCGATATGGTGGGCACAGAAATCCAGTCGCGAAACGTCTTTGATGCGCATCGTTCCGTATTGGCTCTGCGCAAGGCCAAAGCGGCTGTGGGGGATTATCTTGGCTCCTCAGTCTACGGGCTGGTGTATCCGGCGGGAGATCCATCCATCGCCTATTTCGGCTGGGCACTGAATTATATGAACCGTCAGTTGACCTGGATATCTTTCATCCCAGGCGAGAACATGAAGCGGTATCTGGACTGGCCGGATCAAATGTCTTCCAGTGCATCCAAGTCGATGGGTGAGGCCGCCATTCTGATTTCGGCCTCCAGCCGGGATTTTGGCAAATACATGGCTTCGTTCCCTGATGCTCACGGCACGTCCGAGCTCCTTTCGGATGCGCACATCCAGCACGATTTCATCGTGGAGGATGATCTAACGTCTGCGAAACTTGCCGGGTATAAGGCCTTGTTCCTGTGCTCGACCCCGTGCCTGAGCAAAACGCAGGTCGAGGTGATTCGTAACTTTGTGCGCAACGGCGGCATCCTGTTTGCGACTGGGCACACATCTCTTCAGGATGAGAACGGGAAAACCCTGGAACACCTGCAACTGGCCGACCTGTTTGGCGCGGATGTCGAATCCAGCACCACGGTCAGCGGCCTTACCTTCCGGAACAAATCCACGGCGGAAAAAACCGCCTATCCGCTCAGCCTGATCAAGGTTAAGCCGATAGCAGGGGGAACCGGCGTGGTCGTTGGCGAGATGGAAGATGCTTCCGGAACATCAGCTGGCCCCGGCCTCATTGAAAACACCTTCGGAAAAGGCGTTTGCGTCTATTCACCCTGTCAGATCGGTATGGTCAACTGGGAAAAAGAATATACGGTCGGCGACAAGTGGGTGTATGAGAAAAACGTTGCATGGGAAAAACTGCTCATGGATGAGGTGGAAAAATATCTATCTCCGAAGTTGAGCTTCCAAGCGACTGAAGTTCCCGCGCGGGTTTTGGTTGGCGTGACTGCGGACAAAAAAACGCCGCACGCTGAACTGCGCGTGCATCTTCTCAACGCCACTGGCGCGGCGAAATTCAAGAAGGGCGATGTCGTGCCGGCGAAGAAAGCTGCGGACTCTTTCCCTATGCTGGACAAGGATATCACGTTCACCATCAACCAGCCCGGAGTTGTGAGCGCGGTTGCTGTTTCCCCCGACTATCAAGGGGAGCGGAGCGTTGAAATTGAAAACAAAGGGAACGGCGTGTATCAGTTCAGAGTACACAAGGAAGACTGTAAGACCTTTGCTGATGTAATCATCAAGCTCAAGTAACGAAACGGATTGGAAGTCGCCCCGTTTTATTTTCCAATGACTGGAAACTAAGACGGGGGAACCCTCCCAAAAGGAATGTCGTATATGAAGCTAGGTACTGGAAGATCGATCGTTACGCCTCCAATAGGAACTCCTTTGGCGGGATTCGGATTTCGAGACCACGGCTGCGAAAGCATACTCGATGATCTCGAAGTAAAAGTGTTTTGGTTCCAGGAAGACGAAAATCCGAAACATGCCGTGTGTATTGTCGCTGCCGACCTGATCGGATTCGGACCGGAAACCACCGTGTTCTTCCGTCAGTTGGTTCTGAAAAAATACGGGTTACCTCCGGAGCGTTTGTTGCTTACCGCAAGCCATACGCATTCCGGTCCGCATATTGAATCGCTTGTGCTCGGTACCGGAGCCATGGTGCCCGCAGTCAGGGATATGGTGCTGAAGCGGATTGAAGATGCCATGGAGCAGGCGCGTCTGGATATGGTGCCGGTATCCATGGAAGCCGGTAAGGGACAGTGCGTTGGCTATGCCATCAACCGGCGCTTGAAGTCAGCGGTTGCAACAGGATCCTTGGCCCCCGATCCAAACGGGCCGCGCGACGACCAGGTCACAGCCATCACTTGCCGGAATACGGAAACCGGAAAAATTAAAGCCGTGCTGTTTCATTTCACCTGCCATCCTTCAACCATGGGGGATTACAGAGTCACCGCCGATTTTCCCGGCGCCGCCTGCAGGCATGTGGAAAAAACACTCGGCGGCGATGCCACCGTGGCGTTTATGCCCGGATGCGCTGGCGACATCCGTTCCTATTGCACGTACATGGGCGCGCAGGTCTTCCGTCCGGCGCTTCCGAGAGACATTACAATTTACGGTGAAGCTCTCGGCGGTGAAATTTTGAGGGTCATCAGCGATAGCTCTCAGTTGGTCACCCCGCAGTTGCACGCAGCTCTCACGACGGTAACGCTGCCTCTCGCGCCGCATCCCACCCGCGAGTCCCTGGAAAAAACACGCGCTTCCGGAAGTGCGTTCGAACAGGAATGGGCAGGGCGGATTTTGTCTAAACCGTTTAGCTGTTCGCGCGAGTTCGACATACAGCGAGTTGATTTGGCGAAGGAGGCTTCAATTATTGCGATGGCTGGCGAAGTTTGTGTGGAGTATGGACTGTTCATCAAATCGCTTCGCCCTAGCGCATTCATGATGCCGCTGGGATATTCGAATTCAATTATCGGATACATCCCGACAGCGGCCATGTTTCCAGAAGGCGGTTATGAACCCGAACGCTCCTGTCCGTATTTCGGACTGCCTGCACCGTTTGATCCCGGAATTGAGGAGATCATCCGCAAAGGTATCCGCGAGATTCTCTAAAACAGTAATAATTTTCCCAAAACTTAAATATAATGGAGATCATCATGACGAAAGACATTTCCTATTTTGTCGATAAAAGTGAAAAAGTTCTCACCCAGATCGGATGGAGAGACACCCGCGAGGCGGACACCATTCTGCTCACCGCCCGCGCCCAGCTCCATCTTCTAACGCTGGATCGTGACCCCAAACGGGAAAAACTGGTTCGTGAACAGTTGGCCTATCTGGAATCCATTGCGAAGATTAATACCGAGCAGGCCATCGGATGGGGTAAAGACGGCGTCTTTGATACCTTCGGCAAAGGTAGCCCAAACCCGACCACCACCGTTTATTCCTACACCACCGCCGCCGCCGCGCTGGCCTATCTGGATGCGTATGTTGTACTCCAGGATCGTGCCTATCTGCACATCGCCGAAAAGGCCGCCCACGCGCTTTTGGTCAATGTCGGACTGTGGAAAAAGGACGGGTATCTTTCCGTCTGGTATTCCGATCAGGAAGCGGATCACCGGGATGCCTTTCAGTGCCACAACGTCAGCGCGCTCGCCTTGGCGGCACTGGCACGACTCGACCGCTACAATGGGAACGACAAGTACGCGAAGGAGATCAAAGGACTTTTGCAGTGCATTCTCGACGACCAAGGACTGGGTTATAACATTCAGAAAGCCGGATCTCCTTTCAACTGGCGCTATTGCAGGTTGAACGATTCAACTAACGATTTGCTGCACGAAGCGTTTATTCTCGAAGGGTTGCTGGAAGTCGGCACATGGGAAGCCTCTGTCGCCGCGTTGAAATCATTCACCGGCATGTGGTTCGTTAATTGCAATATCGATGCAACGCCTCGCTTTGACCTGCCGTCTGCGCAAGGTTCGCTGGGTTGGGGGCTGCCGTGCGGCCTTTACGCCTTTGCCAGCGTGGATTATTTCTTTCCGCAGGCGGCGATTTTTGCCGAAGGCATCGGCGAGGCCATTGGCAAAAACGGAGAACCGTTGCGTCTGGCTCCGCAGAACGACGTCATCAAAGGCGATGAAATCCTCCGCGCCTATGGCTGGTATGCATTGTCGCTTGCGCGATTTGCCGTATTGAAATCGGGCCGGAAAGAACTCCTGCCTCCCAGCATTCCGAAAATAGCCTGACGCACTTTATGAACGCAACGATCGCGCAACTTTCCAGCGAACTCGGCATTATGGTTCCGCCGCCGGTCTGGACGACGCTTTGGCCGGACTTTATGGCTTGGCGCAAAGCCGGAGGCTGTCCGCAGCTACACTGGGAATTGCCAACTTCAGCTGAAGCGGTATTCAATCTGCCGCCGGAATGTCTGGGTGAGCTGCGGCAGATGTTTCAGGTGATTGCCCAAAGCGAGCCCCTGCAGCAGCTGGCGGAACTCTGGCACTATGTGATTTATCATCTGCCCGGAGAAATTGGCGACAACCCGAGTACTTGGCCGGTTCCCGAACAGCTTCTCGGCGGCTCCGCACGGTTGTTCGCTCTCGCCATGGCGGTTTCCGGCACGGAAGAAGCTGTCGAAAACTTTCGTCGAACCGGCGTATCGCCTCAGGTGATAACCGATTCGCTCGGATACATTGGCGAGTACGTCCGCAACATCAAAAGAAAGCGGGGCATGCATGGGCTGGAATCCATCGCCTGGCTGCGGAATTATCTTCGGGCAAATGTATTCCGGCTCGGTCGGCTGACCTTCCGCGCATCAGCATACAACCTTCAATATCGTGTTTATGTCCATCGCCAGACCGGAGCGCATACGGTTCTTTGCGACGGCGTGCAACGCTATCGGCAGGACGGCTATGCGGATGGAACCAATGATGTGTTTGATCCTCAAGCTTGGTTGCCTGAGCTGAAGATCACCGAGCGGCACGTCTATGGATATCCGGTTGTTGCGCAGGCTCTTGCCGGACGCGAGCCGGTGACTTTGCAATTCTCCGAATGGGAGGAAGTGCTAGCTCCGGGAGATTGGCGCATTGAGATTCACATCGCCGGGGGCAGCCCGATGCCATTCGACGCGTGCCTTGCGTCATACCGTCAGGCTTTGGATTTCTTTCCGTCCTATTACAAAGACAGGAAATTTAAAGCCTGCACCTGCACCTCCTGGCTTTTGGATCCGGCTCTGCCGAAAATTCTGCCCGCGACATCCAATATTTGTAAGTTTCAGAGCACGTTTCACCTGTTGCCATTATTCGGCAACTCGAAGCAAACCTATGATTTGGTCTTCGGTAACCCGTTGGCCGATCCTGCGAGCATCCCCAATAAAAACACCCTTCAGCAGGCGATCGCCGACTACGTTGCTACGGGAAATTTCATGCGGGATTGCGGCGGATACATGCTAATGGATGAAGTGAAGAAGTTGATTGCCCTCGAGTAGCGTGTATAAATTCCGCCGAATTACGGGTGGGTTATTGGTTTAAATCAGTCAAAACCGAGATAGAAGGAGACTAATGAGCAAGGTTATCACTGTAGCAATCGCTGGGTTTGGTCGCAGCGGTTATGGAATTCATACGAACTGGCTGAAACAGGATCCGAGCAAATATAAAATTGTTGCGGTTGCGGATAAAATAGCCGAACGGCGTCAAGATGCGGTTAACGAATTAGGCTGTCAGGTTTTCGAAGACTACAAGGACATGCTTACGAATGTTAAGTGCGACCTGTTTATCAATGCGACTCCCAGCCGGTTTCACCTCGAAGCGAC
>JADYZA010000007.1 GCA_020853375.1 Verrucomicrobiota bacterium
AAACCGAGGCTGGAAGAAGCCGTCACCGCCGGATTCTACGAATCGAAGCTGTGGGGGCGCCGGTATCCGAAGATTCAGCTTTTCACGGTGGCCGACCTGCTGGCCGGAAAACAAATTGAAATGCCGCCGATCAAACAGGTCGGCGCAACCTTCAAGAAAGCGCCGCGTGCCGCCGTGAAACCGGATGGCGAGCAGGGCAGTCTGCTCTAACTGCGACTACGCCAAGAGAGTATTCAACTTCTCGAGCGTGAGGCCTTCGAGCGAGGCGATGACGGCAAGCGAGGCTTCAAGACGCTAGAGCCGTGCGCTGGCGAGTACGATCTGTTTGATTTTTTCCCAGCTCTGGCTCCGCAGGTCGCGTGGGTCGGGATCGCTTTCGGCATCATCAAAGTAGGTCAGCGATTTTTCAACGTTCCACAGGCTGTCGCTTTGATATTTTTTGGCGAAGAAGGAGAGCATTTCGTCGCGGGAATAAATCTGAAGCAACTCGGCGTAGTCCCAGAAATCCTTTTTGCAACCCCGGTTGGCGATGGCGTTGAGTTTCATGGCGACGATGTCTTCGCAGGAGAACATCCGGATACCGCGGATTTTCTCAAACGGTTTAAGCAATGGGTAGCGGTGTGAGATCAGATCAATTTTGATTCCGGCAATGATTCCGCGCACGGTGTTTTGGGCTGTTTGCGCCTCTTTCATTCCGTATTCGGTTTTCAGTAATCCGGCGGTGGCTTGCACGTCAAAGGTGTTGCAGGTGAAAATATCCAGATCAATCGAGGTGCGATGCCCAAACCGGAGGGCCAGCGCGGTTCCGCCCGCCAGCGCGAACGGTTCCAACCGATCGTCCCTCATCAGGTTTTGAAGAAGGGCGAACAATTCAGCGGAAACAGTTTCAGCATGCAGTTTCATGGGGACCAGTGATTGGCAAGGGTGCGGAAGGATCGGAAGGCTTCTCGGGAAAGATGGAACTGGTTGGCAAAGAAGCTGATTGTTTTTGCGCTCAGGTCGGTGGCGTTCAGCAAGGCGTTTTTGACTGGCTCGCTTCCGTAATAATCCCAAACCGCTTTTACATCGGACTGCGTTCCGCGCTCCATGACACGCGGAATAATAAACTGTCGGTGGAGCTCCGGGTTGATTCCGGACGGATCAACGTCCCAGAAAAGAAAGGCTGATAACTGATCTGTGAGCACCGTGCTTTTCATGGGCGGAAGGTAACACGACGCGGGTTATCCGACAAGTCGGTTCAACTTCTCGAGCGTGAGGCCTTCGAGCGAGGCGATGACGGCGTCGGCCATCGTGAGTGCTTCCGCCGGATAACTGTTGGTGACGGAGAGAACTTTTAGTCCGGCGCCTTTGGCGGAAGAGATTCCGGCCGGCGTGTCTTCAATGGCCAGTCCGCTTGTTACGCCGAGTTTTTTCATCGCCAGTTTGTACGGCGCGGGATCGGGTTTGCTGATGTGAGTGTCGTCGGCGGTGACGATGAAGTCGAAGGCGTTTTCGATTCCTAGTATTCCAAGGATTGGAAGAATGTCGGCACGAAGCGCTCCGGAGCAAATGGCGAGCGGGATGTTTCCCGATAGACTTTTGATGAGGGCAACCGAGCCGGGCAAGGCGGCGGCTCCGTCGGATTCCAGCAATTCCTGAAACGCTTCGCCTTTTCCGCGAATCAGCTCGGCAAGTTCGCTGTTTCCAATGCCTGGAAAGGCGGCGCGGAACATGTCGCGGTCGTCGAAGCCGATGTAGGTTTGGATGTAGTCGGTCCACGAGATGGCTTTGCCGCGAGGGTCAAGCACCTTGTTGAACGCTGACCAGTGGAGCCGCTCGGAATCCACGATGATGCCGTCGAAATCAAAAATTACTGCTGAAATCATGGGGGGAATATAGCCAGTCGAAGGTCAAAAGTCTAAGGTCTAAGGACTTCTTTTTGTTGTGTTGATATCGCCGTTTCCGGCGTCTGGTTTTTCAGGTAGACGTAGCGTGCGACCAGTCCGACCCAGCAGAGGATGAGGATGAGCAGGATCCAGGTTTTCTCCTCATCGGTTAGCGTGAACCGTCCGCGCAACCAGAGGATGAGTTCTTCAAAAATCAGCGGTTTCTTTTTCATTGCCGGGAAAACATATCGTTTCTGTTCAGGAAATAAAGCGGACTTTCGGCGAATCAGGAGTTGCGCTGATTTGAGCTGAATCCGGTCGGGGACGTGGTAGAGTGTTGCGCGATGAAAAAAACAATTTTTGCTGCGGGGCTGGTGCTTTTGATGGGGGCGGGGTGCGCGCATATTCCGCGCCTGAAAGTATCTGCCGACGAATTCCATTTTCCGCTGGTGAAGCCGGAGCATGAAAATATGCAGCGGTTGCTGGCCAATGCGATGGGCTATCTGAAACCGGAGAACGATCTGGTGGATCCGGCTTCCGGCTATCCGGTCGAAGGCTGGAACCATGATCCGGAGCGCGGACTTTATCTGCGCTCATTCACCCAGCTGACGGCTGTCGGTGAGCGGCTTGAGCTGCTGGCGAATATCGCGGCGGGCTACGCGGACAATCCCTATATTTCGGAAGAAGAAGCGCTGAGTCAGCTGGAGCTGATGACCTCGAGCCTGTTGTCGGACCAGAACGATCCAAAGGTCGGCGCGAAGGGCCTGCTCGGAAATTTCCTGGGACTGGAAAAAACCGGACGCGTGGGGCCGCTGAGCGAAGAGGTTGAAAAACAAAAGTTTATTGATGCGTTCGGCGAGGAACAAGCGGGCGCGATCTGGGGTGCGCTGGTCGCCAAAAAGTGGATCGTTCCTCAGCAGGACGGATCGTTCGCCAAGATTCCGCGCAAAGGGGAATATGGCGACAAGTTTTTCACCGGTGAACTGGCGCCGTTTGCGGAAAGCGATGTGTGCGCGAAAATCATGGCGGTGCTCGACACGCGGGTGGTGCAGATTATTTTCGGCGACAACGCCAACCTGACCGCTTCGGCGGCCAAAGCGATCGGTGCTTTGCGGCATTCGACGATAAAGGATGATCCGGCGGCGGCGGCGCTGTGCGAGAAGCTTGAGCAGTTTATCGCGCGGCAGGAAGAAGGGTATCGTTATCTTTACGACGAACAATCCGGCTCGTTCGCTTTCGGCTGGAACGCGACGCATAACCGCTTCACCGGCTGGGAGGACAGCAACGGCAAGTGGATCGTTGGCCGGATGAATTATTTTGTGAATGAGTTCCGCGGGCCGCTCTGCTTCGTGGTGCAGCGGTTTGATTTGCCTGCGGATGCGGTGAAAAACTGCGGCTTCAAAATCAAACCGTACCGCATGACCGACGGACGCGACCTTTACACGCTGGCGACGTGGCACGGTTCGGCCTTCCAGTCGCTGGGGCTTTCGTTGTTTATGCAGGAGCTGGATTCTCAAGGCTGGCGGGAAAATCTGGAAAACTCCGTGGCGATCGAACTCGATTTTTCAACACGGCGCAAACTGCCCGGATTTTTGAGCGAGGCATACAGCGGTAACGGCGTGGAATACACCGGCGATATCGGCATTCCGGATGTCGCCGTGACGGACCATCCGCGCATCACCAACGCGCCGTCGCTCTACACGCTCGGCGTCGCCTATGA
>JADYZA010000008.1 GCA_020853375.1 Verrucomicrobiota bacterium
ACGAAACATCCACCGAACTTGTCCGGCCACGGCTGACTGCCGCCGGTTTTTGCGGTTTGACGGCTTCTTCGACCCGCTCCGGCGGCTCGATACGGAACTCATCGACGCCGGCCATTTTACGGAGCATCTCGGCGAACGGGTCGCTAGGAGCCTTGTCTGATTCCGTATCTGTCGTCGGTCGCTGAGGTTGATTTTTCTTAGCCGCCGCGCCGGCGATCTGGGCGATGACCCAGAAAGCGCCGACGACCAGCCAGATCAGTCCTCCCGCTTTGAAAACAGGCCCGGTCATAATCAATCTTTCTTAGGGGTCTGTTCGTCGCCGCCGGAAAGGGCTTCGCGCATCGACGTGTCGGCCATGACATTCTGCATGCGGTAGAAATCCATTACGCCGAGGTTCCCGTCTTTAAATGCCTGAGCGATGGCGAGCGGAACTTGAGCCTGCGCTTCAATCACTTTGGCCTGCATTTCCTGAACGCGGGCGCGCATTTCCTGTTCGGTGGCGATCGCCATGGCGCGGCGGCCTTCGGCCTCGGCCTGCCGCATTTTTTTGTCGGCTTCGGCGCGCTCGGTTTCGAGCATGGCGCCGACGTTGGCGGTATTAGCGGTTCCGGCGACGCTGACGTCGGCGATATCAATGGAGACAATTTCAAATGCGGTCTGTGAATCGAGTCCGCTATCAAGCACCTTGCGGCTGATGTTATCGGGATTTTCGAGCACGTTTTTATACGAAGCCATCGAGCCGACGGCGCTGACGATTCCCTGGCCGACACGGGCGATAATCGTTTCTTCGGTGGCGCCGCCAACGAGCTGTTCAAGATTGGTGCGAACGGTGACGCGCGCTTTAATCAGCAGGCGGATACCGTCTTTGGCCACGGCGTCGAGGAATGTGGTTCCCTGTTTCGGATTCGGGCAATCAATGACCTTCGGATTGACGCTGGTGGTTACGGCATCAAGAATATCGCGTCCGGCAAGGTCGATGGCGGCAGCCTGATCGAACGTCAGTTTGATTTTGGCTTTGTCGGCGGCGATGAGCGCCTGCACCACATTGACGACGTTGCCGCGCGCCAGATAGTGCCCTTCAAGCTGATCGCTGTTAATGTCCAGTCCGGCTCGGACGGCCTGAATGCGGGCGCGGGCAATCAGCGTGACCGGCACTTTACGCAGGAGTTTCATTCCGATCAGGTTGTAGAGTTTGATCGGCGCGCCGGAACCCCAGGCCTGAACCCAGACCGCCAGTACGGATAGAATGACCGCCGCGAAAACAAAGACGACGACCAGTAAAAAGATGCCCAGTATATTTGCCATGACCTAACCCTCCGTTGTTGTTTGCTTCATATCTTCCGATGTCTGAATGATCAGAACCGGTTTTTTAAAAAGAGCGAGAACCAGCGCGCCGAGTCCGTAGATCGTGACCAGACTGCTGACGACCACGGACACAGCCGTGATGGCGGTGAGAAGATAAACGACCAGCAGGCCAATCGCCAGTGTTCCGGGCAGGCTTTGTTTCGTAAGCACCTTGCGGCGCAGAATCAGGGTGCCCAGCAAAAGACCGACCGCGATTTTACTGAGATACAGCAGAATGCAGTAAAACAGAAACATCAGGAGGCTCAACGGCAGGCCGACCAGCGTGAAGACCAGCAGAAAGCAGAGGATCGGAAGAATGAAAAACGCGGCCAGCCCGGTCAGCACACAGGTGCCGCGCGAGGTGCGTAGCAGCTGCAAGGATCGGGCCGTGTAACGCGGGAAGAGCGAACAGAAAACCATGCCGGTCAGAAAGGCGGCAAAGGCGAAGAAAAAATGTCCAGTCAGATCAGGCTTGAGGAAATGATTGGGCTGCGGAGCCGCAAAGGATCGCGTCAGTTTTCCGCCCAGCGCAACGGAAGGAGAGAGGACAAGTTCTTTGGGCGCCGTATAGCTCAGGTTTCCGCCAATCACCGTGCCGGGCAGAATCACAATCTCCTGCGCCGTGATGGAGATATCGCCCGCGATTTTTCCGCCGAGCGTGGCTTTTTGCGCCACGATCCGCACATTACCGGCGATAGTTCCCTCGCTGATCACATTTTCGCCGAGACACAGCACACTTTTACCAATGGTCGCCGACGGATCAATTTTGACGGTATTGCCCATCGCGGTCAGAGAACCACTCAGTGAACCGGAAATTTTTGCGGTGCGCGCCGCCAGCCGGACATGATCTCCGAAGCGGCCTGCCGCAATCACCTCATCGCCGCCCGCCGCCCAGACATCGCTCTGGAAATTTCCACGCAGATCAAGAACATCGCCCGCCGCGAACAGATCGTCCAGCACCTCACTGCTGACGGTGATGTTCTTTGCCGAAACCCATATTTCGTCGCGCAAAGTTTCCGCGCCGCTACTGATGAACTGCTCCCGCTGCACAAACTCAATCGCGCTTACGCTTTGAGAAAAAAGCAGCGCGGCCAGCGCTATTCCGAACTTCATTTTGCCAGTTTCCAGCTTCAAATCTGCCTCACATAAATCCGGTTTCCAGCCACGCGAACAACCTCGATGGCCGTATTCTTTTCAATCCAGGTTCCGTTGTCGGCGATCACATCGGCGGGTTCGTCTTCGAGCAGGGCTTTACCGGCAGGGCGCAACGTGCTCAGAGCCGTTCCCTTCATGCCAGATTTCCAACACGGATGATCCTGATCTTTTTTGGCCGCATGTTGTGAAAACGAAAGAGCCTTACCCATCCGGCTCTTCGGAAAATACTTCATCCAGATAAACGCCGCGCCGACGGTCAGCACGAGGATCAACAGCAGGCTCAGCCAGCCGAGCCAGAGCGGGAAAATCGTAAACCCAATCACCGCCGCGCCAATCAGCGCCGCCGCGCCGGCTGCGCCAACAATGCCGCCGGGGATAAAAATTTCCACGCCGATCAGAAACAAACCGCAAACCAGAAATGTAATATACCAACTCATGCGCCGAATTCTACCCGCCTTCCGCCGCGATGGAATACAAAACTTCCAAACATCGGAACTTTAACCGCGAATGAAAACACGGAGCTTACGAAAGCGTCCTAGACGACTTCCACCAGTTCCAGCTCGAACGTCAGATCTTTTCCAGCCATTGGATGGTTGGCATCGATGGTCACGGCATCTTCCTTGATCTCTTTAATGACAACCCCAAGCGGACCTTGCGGGCCCATCATCTGGAGCGGCATGCCGACAGCCAGTTCCATTTCCGGCGGAAAGTGATCCTTCGGAATATCGCCGATCATCTCTTCGCGCGCTTCGCCGTAGGCTTCAGCCGACGGAATCGTCACGGTCTTTTTGCCGCCGACTTCCATATCGCGCACAGCCGAGTCGAAGCCGGGGATTACATGGCCTGCGCCGGTTTCAAATTCGAGCGGGTCGCGCCCGGCGGACGAGTCGAACTGCGTTCCGTCGTTCAGCGTGCCGGTATAGTGAATACGTACTGTCTTGCCGTCTGCGATCATTGGTTTCCTTGGGTTAAATTGAGCGGAAACCCTACCGAACGTGAGAACAGAGGCAATAAAAATTATTAACCACGGATGGGTACGGATGAATTGCGGCGCGACAAGATGTTCGGAATCTTCGGGATGAGATATTCCGGGGTTTGGAATGGGATCAGCCGAGGCTTGAAGATTTTTCTGTCTGGGTATATAGACACGGCTATGC
>JADYZA010000009.1 GCA_020853375.1 Verrucomicrobiota bacterium
AGGTACCAGCCTTCATCCTGATTCAGATTACCCCAGAAAAGATTGGCCGCGCTTAGCAAAATAGCCAGCCCGACCGCGATAACGGTGAAGGAAACCCATGTGGCTCGTTTCATAATGAAACAGATATTGCCCTGCCGTAACGCCTTTTCCGAACCTTTTTTTCCAAACCTTGAAAAATTTTACGCCAGCACAATCAAACCAGCCCGGAAGCGTCCCTACGCCACCAATTCATCCAGTTCGGCCCAGCGGGCAAAAGCGGTTTCAAGTTCCAAAGAAACCTCCGCGGCGCGTTCCGTGACGGTTTTAATTTCGTCAGCTGGTCTGCGGTAAAAGTCCGGATCATTCAGCTTCAGGTTCAGCGTGGCCAGCTCAGCTTCGAGCTGCTCAATTTTTTTGGGCAGGTTTTTTAGATCTTCGCGCTCTTTATTCGTCAGCTTGCGCTTTTTAGGAGACGAAGGCCGAAGGTCTGAAGGTCGAGCGGCGGCTGATTTCTGATCTCTGGTCGCAGCCCGCTGTGTCAGCCAGTCGTCATATCCGCCGACATATTCGTTAATCTGTCCGTTGCCTTCGAACACAAGCGTCTCCGTCACCACATTATTGATGAACGCGCGGTCATGGCTGACCAGCAGTACCGTGCCCTGATATTCCACCAAGAGCTCTTCGAGAAGGTCGAGCGTTTCGACATCGAGATCGTTGGTCGGCTCGTCGAGCACCAGCACATTGGAAGCCTGCGCGAAAATTTTAGCCAGCATCAGCCGGTTACGTTCGCCGCCGGACAGCGAGCCAACCGGCTGTGTGGCGTCGGCGGGCGAAAACAGAAAATTTCGCAGATACCCAATTACATGCTGCCGGCCGCTGCAGGTTTGAACATATTCGTTATCACCGCAAAGGTTCCATTTCACGCTCTTCGCTTCGTCGAGCGCGATGCGATGCTGGTCAAAATAAGCCACTTCCAGTTTGGTGCCGTGTTTGATTTCGCCCTGCCGTGGCGCAATCTGACCCAGTAGTGTGTTGAGCAGCGTCGATTTTCCGCATCCGTTGGGCCCGATAATCCCGATGCGATCGCCGCGCAGAATCTCGACTGAAAAGTTCTGAATAATGTCCGTGCCGTCGTATCCGGCGGAAACCTCTTTGGCGGTGATCACTTTACGTCCGGAGCGCTCCGCTTCGTTCAATTGCAGCTTAACCGTGCCGACCCGCTCACGCCGCTGTCCGCGCTCATTGCGCAATTTTTCCAGCTCGCGAACGCGGCCTTCGTTGCGGGTGCGGCGGGCTTTGATTCCCTTGCGAATCCAAACTTCCTCCTGCGCCAGCTTGCGGTCGAACTCCGCCCATTGCCCTTCTTCGGCATTAAGCAACGCCTCGCGGCGACTCAGATATGTTTCATAATTGCAGGCCCAGCTGGTCAGATTTCCGCGATCAAGTTCCACAATGCGCGTCGCCAGCTTTTTCAAAAACACCCGGTCGTGGGTGACAAATAAAACCGTACCGCGCCAGCGCAGCAGAAAATTTTCCAACCATTGGATGGATTCAATATCGAGGTGGTTGGTTGGCTCGTCGAGAATCAGCAGATCCGGCTCATTCACCAGCGCCTTGGCCAGCAACGCACGGCGGCGCATTCCGCCGGACAAGGAAGAGAATTCCTGTTCTGGATCGAGTCCCAGTAGCGAGATCGCTTTCTCCACCGGATGATCCAGCGCGTGTTCGTGGTTCCAATCCTTGGAAACCACATCAAAAACCGTCCCCTGAATATCCTGCGGAACCGTCTGCTGAAGCCGAGCAATGCGCACATCGCGCGACCGGACAATTTCGCCGCCGTCCGGCTCGAGTTCACCGCTGACGATTTTCAGCAGCGTGGATTTCCCCTCGCCGTTGCGTCCGAGCAAACAGATCCGCTCGCCCGGCTCGATTTGAAGGGTCACATTGTCGAGCAGCTTCGGGCCGCCGAACGCGATTTGGATATTCTGTAAACTGAGTAATGCCATAAGAGGCGGAGAAAGTAGCAGTCCGGCAGGCCGATTCAAACAGCATTTACACAAAATGACGGCCAAGCAGTTCTTCAACCTGCTCACACCAAGCGGCGTCATAATTCCGGCCTCGTTTCAGCCGGACGAAAATACGGCGCGAAGCGATCTGATCAAACAGCTCCGCCGAAGCAAAACGGTCGAGCAGATGCGGCGGCTGTTTTTTGATCGTCTCAATCATCGCTTCCAATAATTGGACAGGCTCCTCGCATTCCGGACAAAGCACAAACTGCCAAAGCACATCTGGCTCGCTGGCAACCGACTGCTTGATCGTCCGGCAGATTTCTTTACGGCGAGCGTTCAGGTCACCGCCGCGAAACACCACCGCGCGGCGGTTCAGCCCGACCCGCTCCTCGAACAAGCCGCTTAGCCGGTAACCGGTGAACCGCGCCGTCACCGGATCGGCGGGCATATCGTCACTGTCGTGCAGCAAAACTTCGATCCGGCGCATGTCGTCTTCCGGCATAGTCGAAGTCGAAAACACGCCGTACGGCGGAAGCGGCATCGCTTCCATTCCGTACTGTTCCGCCTGTTCACGTAAATCGGTTCCCGGCAGCAAAAGCGTCTGCATACACTGAATCGTGATATTCGGCCCGAGACCGCGCGCCCATTCAATGCTGTTGCGGACATCATCGATCGTCTGCTCAGGCAGTCCGTACATCAGATCAAGCGTCACCTTGACGCCCGCGCCGGTCAGCAGCCGGATGCCGCGTTCAACCTGCGCGATATTTGCCGGACGGCGGATGGTACGCAGTACGTTCGGATCGGTGCTTTGCACGCCGATCTCCACGTCCAGAAAATTGACCTTCGCCATCAGCGCCGCCTGCTCCGGCGTCAACGTATCTGCGCGCAGCTCGGCGAAAAATCCCAGCTTCCGGTCGACGTTGATTTCCGCCAGCCGTTCCAATAATTGGACAAAGTCGGCGCGGGCATTAAAGGTCGGATCGACAAAGCGGATTTCCCGCGCACCGAAGCCGCGCAGTTGCTGGACACGTTGCGCCGCCGCTTCCGCCGGAAGTGCGCGCACGCCTTTTTGCAAATGGTGATAGCGGCAATAGGTGCAGGTCAGCGGACAACCGCGCGATGTTTCGATATAAACCGATGGCCGAGTCCGAATGCAGGGCTTCAGCATTTCCACCGGAACCTGCACCGAAGCCAAATTGATTTGCGGTGGCGGTTTGCTTCCACGCTTCCAACCTTCGGAATGTGAAA
>JADYZA010000010.1 GCA_020853375.1 Verrucomicrobiota bacterium
CTGAAGGCGCTCCTGCTCGATCAGTCATTCATAGCAGGTGTCGGCAACATCTATGCCGATGAAGCACTGTTTGAATCGCGGCTT
Organism: Verrucomicrobiota bacterium; assembly: GCA_020853375.1. Lineage (GTDB taxonomy): Bacteria > Verrucomicrobiota > Kiritimatiellia > Kiritimatiellales > Tichowtungiaceae > Tichowtungia. Next base: position 85 of record JADYZA010000010.1, read on the forward strand.
GATCCTCGTCGTAAATCAGGAACGCTTTCAGAAGATGAAATTTCCAAACTTTGGAAAGCTGTGCGCCGCGTAATTGAAGCCGGGGTACGCAACGGCGGCACGTCACTCGGTGACGGGCAGGGCAACTATGTTGACCTCAACGGCGAAGCGGGCGGCCATCGCGAAAAGGTCAAAGTTTACGGCCGCGCCGGACAGCCTTGTGTCGTCTGCGGCCAGCCGCTGAACAAAACCCAGATCACCCAGCGCACTACGGTTTTCTGTGCGCACTGCCAGAAATGAAATGTCTTTATTACTTTTGGAGAACCCGATAGCTTTTAACGAGATGACGGATTTCTATTCTGTCCAATTATACAACTGGCTAATCAAAAGGAGATCAACGATGAAGATATTGAAAACATTGCTGGCGGCGGTTCTATGTCTTTCACTTACTGGTTGTGTCGCTATGCACAACTTTCTCAATCCGAAGTACGGCGGACAGTTGGCCATGTATGGAAATAGACCCCATGCTGAAATGGAAGCCCTGCAGAAATCCTGGATTGAACAAATGACTAAAAAATACGAAAGCAGAGAAAAGGCATCTTCTGTCGCCGCCGGTGAGGGGTGGGATTATCTTAGTCTCGACAAAGGTAATCCGAGTGATGCCAGCATCAACCTTGCTATGAGATCATTTAATGCCGCATGGATTCTTTCAGAAACCAATTACGAGGCATTTTGGGGTTTCGGAATCTGCACGGCACGGGGTCAATACAACTTTGACGATGCAGAGAAATACTTTAACAAAGCAATGGAGCTGAGTCCCAATAATGCAAGGCTTTTGATGGATGTTGGCTTCACATATACGGTAGCAGGATCAAACGGAAATGTTCAAAGACTCGACCGAGCAATCGAACTCTATCGACAGGCGGTATCAATTCAGCCTGATTTTGAGATGGCGTATTACAATTGGGCAATCACTCTGTTCTATAAAGGCGACTATGCCGGTTCTTGGGATAAGATTAAAAAAGCGGAACAATGCGGTGGAAAATCAATTCAACAAGGCTTCGTGCAGGCTTTGAGCCGGAAGATGCCAAGGCCTAAATAAGAACATGGCGCTTGTCGTGAAACAAAAAAGCCGTTCCGGAGTGCGGAACGGCTTTCGTGCATCTGGCGTAACGCTTATGCGTCGCCGAGCTGCCAGCGGGTGTAGCGTTTGATGGTGATGGTGTCACCGATCTCTTTGCCTTTTGCCGCGAGCAGTTCTGTGATGCTGATTTTGTCTTCTTTGACGAACGGCTGTTCGATCAGGCATATCTGCGAGTAGAACTTGTTGAGTTTACCTTTCAGGATGCCTTCGACGATGTTGGCCGGTTTGCCTTCAACCTGTTTGAGGAAGAGGGCTTTTTCGTCTTCAACGAGCTGGGCCGGAACGCCTGAGCGATCGAGTGAAGCCGGACGGGCTGCCGCGATGTGCAGGCAGATGTCGAGCGCCAGTTCTTTGTAGACGGCGTTGTTGAGGGTGTCGGCTTTTGCGAATCCGAGTTCAGCCAGTACGCCGCAGGTGCCGCCCATGTGAATGTAGCTGGCGACGGCGCCGGTGCCGGAGACGGTGTATTTTTCGCTCTTGCGCAGAACGATGTTTTCACCGATTTCAGCGACCTTGGCGACGATGTCGGCTTTGAACGCTTCAGCGGGGTCGCTGTTGCAATTCATTGCTTTGTCGGTCATTTCGCCAACGAATTTCTGGAAGATTTCGTTGCGGGTGACGAAGTCGGTTTCGCAGTTGATTTCAACCATGACACCGGTTTTGCCGTCAGCCGAAACTTTGGCGGAGATTTTACCGTTCTTGGCGACGCGATCCGCTTTTTTGGCGGCCACGGCCATGCCGCGTTCGCGCAGCAGTTTGAAGGCTTGTTCTTTATCGCCGTTGGCTTCCTGGAGCGCGCGTTTGCACTCCATCATGCTGACGTTGGTGGCGTCGCGGAGTTCTTTAACCATGCTTGCTGTAATTTCAGCCATTGTTAGATCCTCTCGTTTATAATTATTCAGCCTTGGGTTCTTCGACTGGCGCGGCTTCGACGGCGGGAGCCGCTTCTTCCACTTTCGCGGCGGCTTCAGCTTTTGCTTTTTCAGCTTTGGCTTCGTCCTTTTTGGCCTTGTCGGCGGCGGCTTTTTCTTTTTTCAGTTTGTCGAGCACCTTGGCACGTTTCTTCTTTTCTTCGTCTTCTTTGGTTTTGCGCTCTTCGCGGGCGGCGTCTGCAACTTTACGTTCTGCGTCCTGTTCGTCTTTGCGGCGTTTGTCTTCAGCGGCTTTGGCTTTGACGAACGCATCGTGGGCATCGGCGATGGTGCCGCCGAGAATTTCGGCGATCAGGCTGAGCGAGCGGATGGAGTCGTCGTTGCCCGGAATCGGATAGTCGATAACATCCGGATCGGCATTGGTGTCAACCAGCGCGACGACCGGAATGCCAAGGCGCTTGGCTTCGGCGATTGCCAGTTTTTCGCGGCAGGTATCGACGACGAGCATGGCGCCCGGCAGGGAGTTCATGTCTTTGATACCGGTCAGGTTGCGTTCGAGCTTGGTGAGTTCGCGGCGCAGAACCGACTGTTCCTGCTTCGGATAGACTTTGAGTTTGGCTTCGTCGGCGAAGATCGCCTGGAGGTCTTCCATCCGTTTGATGCTCTTACGGACGGTCTGGTTGTTGGTGAGCATTCCGCCGAGCCAACGGTAGATGACGTAAGGCTGTCCGGCTTTTTCCGCAGCTTCCTGAAAGATGGTGCGCGCCTGTTTTTTGGTTCCGACGAAAAGGACGCGGCGTCCGTTTCCGACAACACTGCTCAGAAATTCCTGGGCCAGCTTGAGCTGTACGAGGGTTTTCTGGAGGTCGATGACGTAGATTCCGCCTTGAGCGCCGTGAATGAAGCGCTTCATTTTTGGATTCCAGCGTTTGGTCTGATGACCGAAGTGAAGACCTGCGTCCAGCAGCGCCTGAATTGTTATCGTCTTTTCTGACATAACGAGCCCCTTTCTCTAGTTCTATTTTGAACAATCCGCTTTGGCTTTCCGGGGGCAACCGGAACAGCACTCGCTTCAGCCCCGCACCATGCGGAAGCTATTAAGGCGTGAGGTTATACGCAGGGGAGACTGCTCTGGCAAGCGGTTTTTCCGATGCCTGGAACTTATTTTCCGTCCCGAAAAACGGGGTTATTCGTGGTGATGCCGGACGTCCAGACCCTTGACCACAAAAATCGCGTTTTCCGCGATATTCGTCGCATGGTCGCCGATCCGTTCCAGATTCCGGGCGACAACCAGCATATCGACGGCTCGTTTGATGATGCCGGAGTCTTTTTGCATGAGCGCGAGCAGGTCGGCCGTGATGCGCCGGTTCATGTCGTCGAGTTCGTCGTCGCGTAGCAGTACAGCGTGGGCTTGGTCTGTAGCGCGGTTGACATAGGCGTGCAGGCTGTCTTTGACCATTTGACTGGCGAGCGCCGCCATTTCCGAGAGACCCGTGTTCAACAGATCGAGCGGTGGCTCTTCCAACAGAGGCCCGGCTTTGTCGCAGATGTTGATCGCCATGTCCGCCATCCGTTCGAGATCGGCGTTTGTTTTTACGGCTCCGAGAATGAAGCGCAGGTCGCCTGCGGTGGGCTGGTAGAGGGCGATCAGCCGCAGACAGATTCCGTCGATTTCAATCTGGAGGCGGTTGACCTCTTCTTCTCGCTTGCGGATATGTGGAATGGCGGCGGCGTTACGCTCGCACAGCACACGAATCGCTTCGGTGATCATGGTCTCACTGAGCGCGCTCATTTTGATCAGAGTATTTTTGAGGACTGTTAACTGTTCGTCGAAATGCCGTTCCATAGAATGCTCCTAACCGTACCGTCCGCTGATGTAATCCTGTGTACGCTTGTCTGCCGGGTTTGTGAAAATGCTGTCCGTCGGGCCGAACTCGATCATGTCACCGAGCAGCATGTAGCCCGATACGTCGGAGATGCGCGCGGCCTGCTGCATGTTGTGTGTCACGATCACGATGGTGTAGCGCTCCCGGAGTTCCATCATGAGGTCTTCAATTTTCCCGGTGGCGATCGGGTCGAGCGCCGAGCAGGGTTCGTCCATGAGAATGACTTCTGGCTCAACCGCCAGCAGGCGGGCCACGCAAAGCCGTTGCTGCTGATCCATCGGCAGTGCAAGTGCGGGACTGTCCAGATGATCTTTCAACTGATCCCATAGCCATGCGGCCCGCAGACTGCGCTCAACGATTTCTTGAAGCTGATTTTGACGAAACACACCTGCCACGCGGAGGCCAAACGTCACATTGTCCCTTACCGATAAAGGGAACGGGTTGGGCCGCTGAAACACCATGCCCACACGTTTGCGTAAAAGGCATACGTCCATGCCGGAGCCGTAGACGGGCTGGTCGTCGAGCAAGACCTCGCCGGTCACTTTCACGCCGGGAATCAGGTCGTTCATGCGGTTCAGACAGCGAAGAAGGGTTGATTTTCCGCAGCCGGACGGGCCGATTAACGCCGTGATGCGGTTGGCCTGCACCGGCAGATCGACGGTTTTCAATGCCTGGAAATTTCCGTAGAAAAGGTTCAGATCGCGGACGGTCATCCGCAGCGTGTTCGGAGTTTTTGATGCGGAGAGCGAATTCATCAGCCGAATCTCCCGGTTACGTAGTCGCTGGTGCGCTGGTCTTTCGGCACGGTGAAAATCCGGGCCGTCTCACCCATTTCAATTAATTCACCCATCAGGAAAAACGCCGTTTCATCGGCGACACGCGAGGCCTGCTTGGTATTGTTGGTGACCAGAATAATGGTGTAGCGCTCTTTGAGAACCGACAGAGCATCTTCAATCCGCGCGGTGGAGATCGGGTCCAGACCGGAGCAGGGCTCGTCAAGCAGTACGACTTCCGGCTCCATCGCCAGTGTGCGCGCCAGACAAAGTCGCTGCTGTTGACCGCCGGAAAGACGCAGAGCCAGCAGATTCAGCCGATCCTTCACTTCATCCCAGAGAAAAGCCGCTGTTAAAGTTCGCTCAACAATTTCATCCAGTGCGGCGCGGTTGCGTATGCCGCAGAGGCGCGGCCCGTACGTTACGTTGTCATAAATGCTCATCGGAAGCGGCATGGGAAGGGCGAACACCATGCCGACGCGTTTACGCAACTGAACGGCGCTTTGCGACGGATGATAGATGTCCAGTCCGTCCATCAGGATGCGTCCTTCGACCCGGTTGTCGGGATCGAGTTCATTCATCCGGTTCAGGGTGCGCAGGAAGGTGGTTTTCCCGGAGCTGGCCGGGCCGATAATTCCGAGAATACGGTTCGCGGGCACATTCAGTGTCAGATTGCGCAACGCCTGATGGCGTCCGAAAAAGACACTCAGGTTCTGCACTGAAATTTTGACCTTTGGCTCCACGCATTATCCTTTCAAAAACTACCGCGAACGCTTGGCGATAAACCGGTTCATCATCCAGTAGGCAATCAGATTCACAAGCAGCACGGCGAAGACAAGCACCGCCGCCGTCGCATACGCTTTTTCAGTTGAGATGCCTTCACGCGCCAGCAGATAAAAATGCACCGACATGGTTCGCACGGAATCGTTCAGCGAATTAGGCATCATCAGCGAGGACCCCGCCGTGAAAATGACCGCCGCTGTTTCGCCGATGGATCGGCCGATGCCGAGCATAACGCCGGTCATAATGCCGGGCAGGGCGTTTGGCAGAACCACTTTGTAAACCGTCTCCCAGTTTGTGGCCGCCAGCGAACAGCTCACTTCGCGGTAGGCCTGCGGCACGGAACGGATCGCTTCTTCCGAAGTTCGGATGATGGTCGGTAGAATCATGATCGCCAGCGTCAGCCCGCCGGAGAGCATCGACCAGCCCATGCCGAGCATGGTTACGAAAAAGATGTAGCCGAACAGACCGAAGATGATGGACGGGATTCCGGCCAGACAGTCTGTGCCGAAGCGGATGATTTTTGTGATGCGGTTTTCGCGGGTGTATTCCGTGAGGTAAACGGCGGTTCCTACGCCCATCGGCAATGCGATTGCGATGGCCAGCAGGGGTAGAAGTACGGTTCCGAGGATGGTTGGCAGGATGCCGCCGGCTTTACCCATCTCTCGCGGCTTGGTCGAGAGAAACTCCCAGGAAATCTCCGGCACTCCACGCTTGAGTACAAAGGCAATGATCAGCACGAGCACGACAACCGTAAGCAGTGTGGCCGCTCCGAGAAGGATGACAGCCAATGCCTGAGTGATTTTTGGCGATACCCGCATGGTCAGCGTCCCGCCTTTCGTTTCATCGCGGCCATGGCCAGCGAGTTAAGAATCATCACCACAACAAACAGAACTACACCGGTTGCGAACAGCGCCTGCCGGTGGAGGCCTGTTGCATAGCCCATTTCCAGCGCGATATTCGCCGTCAAAGTCCGCACGGAATCTAGCGAGGAATGGGGGATTTTGACCGCATTGCCGGCTACCATGATGACGGCCATGGTTTCACCCACGGCACGGCCCATCGCCAGAATAATGCTGGCAATAATTCCGGAGCGCGCCGCTTTCAGGATGACCATATGAACGCTTTGCCAGCGGGTCGCGCCGAGAGCCAGCGCGCCTTCCAGATACGTTCTCGGCACGGCGTTGATTGCGTCTGTGGAAATGCTGATTACGGTCGGCAGAACCATCACGCCCAGAATGATTGAAGCCGCCAGCAGCGAGAGTCCCGGGCCGCCGAAGTGGTTGCGGATGAA
>JADYZA010000011.1 GCA_020853375.1 Verrucomicrobiota bacterium
CGGTGTCGCCGATGAATCCGCCAAAGGCGATGCCGGTGTCGATACTGACGATGTCGCCCTCGCGGATGACGCGCTTGCCGGGAATGCCGTGGACGATTTCGTCGTTAATGGAGACGCAAATTTGTCCCGGAAATCCGTGGTAGCCGTAGAAGGCGCTGGTTCCGCCGAGCTTGCGGATCAGTTCGAAGGCGGCATTGCCAAGATCAAGCGTGGTGATTCCGGGGCGAACCATAGCGGCGAGTTCGTCGCGAACCCGAGCGGTCATACGACCGACACGACGCATGGCATCCAGATCGGCCGAAGTTTTGATGATGATCATGAATCGCCTTACGCAGTAAGCACTTTTAAAACGAGGGCATCGGTTTCTTCAGCCTTGCCTCCAGCGTCGATATCACGAAGAAGCCCCTTCTTCCGATAAAAGCTGATCAGCGGCACAGTCTGCTTTTCGTAGACTTCAAGCCTGTTAAGAATCGTGGCCTCGCTGTCGTCTGTGCGCTGATAAAGTTCTCCTGCGTCAACATCGCAGACGCCTTCCTGTTTCGGCGGACGGCTGGTCACGTGATAGACCGCCCCGCAGGTTTTACAGACGCGTCGTCCAGTGAGTCGACGGAGAAGAACAGGCCGCTCCACCACGAGATTGAAAACATGATTAAGGCTTCCGCCCAGCCGCTTAAAAATCGCATCAAGTCCTTCGGCTTGCTCAATGGTGCGAGGAAAGCCGTCAAACATAAAGCGGGCTCCTGTCGAATCCTGAGAAATGCGTTCCTCGACGATGCGTAAAACGACGGAGTCTGGCACGAGTCGCCCAGTTTCCATAAATGATTTAGCTTCGAGACCGACCGGCGAACCAGATTGGATGGCGGCACGTAACATGTCGCCAGTTGAAACGTGGATGTAGTCGGTCTGTTTTTTTAGGAAGTCGGCCAGCGTACCCTTGCCGACGCCCGGGCCACCAAGAAGAATAATCGATTTCATCGCCTACCTTCTTCCGGACTTCAGCTTCCCTTTTTTCAAGAACCCGTCGTAGTGGCGCATCAGCAGGTGAGACTCGACCTGACGCATGGTATCAAGCATGACACCAACGATAATGAGCAGACTGGTTCCGCCGAAAAACGAAGCAATCATGTAAGGAATACCAAACTGGTTTCCCATGATGGTGGGGAGAACGGAAATGCCGGTCAGGAAGATTGCACCAGCCAGTGTGATCCGAGTCATGGTGCGGTCCAAAAACTCAGCCGTGGATTTACCGGGACGGATACCAGGAATATAGCCGCCACCCTTTTTCAAATCATCAGCGATCTGAACGGGGTTAAACTGTGTGGAAACCCAGAAATAGGAAAAGAAAAGAATCATGAGACCGAAGCAGGTCATATAAAGGCCCGTTCCGTAGCTAAGCGCGGCACCGATCCGTTTGGCAGCCTCCCAAGGAAGCATGCCGAACAGCTTGGCAGGAAACATCAGAATGGCCTGTGCGAAAATGATCGGCATAACACCGGCATAATTGACGCGCAACGGCATGAAGGTGTGCTGTCCGCCGTAGACTTTGCTACCGATAACTCGTTTGGCGTATTGCACCGGGACTTTCTGCTGGGCCTGCGTGACCGCAACAACCAGGGCAATAACCGCAAGTACCATGATAAGCATGGCTGCCGCCATAAAAGGAGAATGACGAACCACTCCGTCAACCGGTTTGAACATATTGATCATGGCACTTACTGCAGCCGGCATACGGCTGACAATATTGACAGTGATGATCATGGAAATCCCGTTGCCGATTCCGCGCGCGGTGATCTGCTCACCCAGCCACATCATCAAGAGCGTACCGGTAACCAAAGTCATCGCCGTGAGCAACTCGAATCCGAAGCCTGGAATACGGACCACTTCAGCTGGGAAATAAATCTGGCCGCTTTCGAGGGCTCGGGCAATCAAGAACCCCTGAAACGCACAGAGCAAAACCGTAAGATAACGGGTATACTGGGTGATTTTAGCACGACCCGCCTCACCTTCACGAGCCAGCTTTTCAAGCGCAGGCACCACAGCCGTCATCAATTGAATGATAATCGACGCGCTGATATACGGCATAATTCCCAGCGCACCGATGGCGCAGTTTTGAACCGCACCGCCGCTGAACAGGTTGAACATATCCAAGAAGCCGGTTCCCTGATTGGCAGATGCTTTGAGATAGCTGGTGATCATGCCAAAATCCACCCCGGCAATCGGGATGTTTGATAGAAGACGGCACAAAAAAATCACGCCCAAGGTGAAAAGTATCCGCTGGCGCAATTCCTGAATCTTGAAGCTGTTGACGAAGGCGGAAAGCATCGTTTACCCCGCTTAAATTATGAGTCAGATCGTTTCGCAGCTACCACCGGCAGCTTCGATTTTTTCTTTGGCAGTGGCGCTGAAAGCATTGGCTTTAACCACGATTTTTTTCGTGAGCTCGCCATTACCAAGAACCTTTACTCCGTCCCAGTTTCCGCTGACAAATCCGGCCCGGCGAAGCAACTCAACCGTAACTTCCGTTCCCGCTTCAAAAGCGTTCAGTGTGGCCACGTTAACCGGAGCAAAGACCTGCCGATTGACGTTGCTGAATCCGCGCTTCGGAATACGGCGAGCCATTGGCATCTGTCCACCTTCGAACAGTGGTTTGTGCTTGTGGCCGGAACGGGCGTAGGCCCCTTTGTGACCGCGTCCGGAGGTTTTCCCTTTTCCGGAAGCGCGACCGCGACCTACGCGCATTTTACGATGAGTTGAGCCTTTAGCTGGCTTTAATGAGTGCAGTTCCATTTTAAAAACCTCTTAATTTATTTTCCGCGGGCAGCAAACACAGATTCGCGCGAACGCAAAGATGCGAGAGCTTCCATAGTGGCCTTGGTTACATTCAAACGGTTGCTACTGCCAAGCGATTTGGCGAGCACATCACGAACACCGGCCAATTCAAGAACGGCACGGCAGGATCCCCCGGCAATTACACCAGTACCTTCAGAAGCCGGACGCAACAAAACCTGCGCACCGCCGAACTCACCGCGAGCTTCGTGCGGAATGGTGGTGCCTTTCATTACAATCGGCTTCATGGCACGTTTAGCGTTTTCGCCGCCTTTGCGAATGGCATCAGCCACTTCATTGGCTTTACCGAGGCCGTAACCGACCCGTCCGGCACCATCGCCGACGATAACCAGCGCTCCGAAGCTGAAGCGACGTCCACCTTTTACCACTTTTGAATTGCGGTTAATGTGGAGTACGCGTTCCTCGAACTCCGATTTAACTTTTTTATCTGCTGATTTTTCAGTCACTTCAAGCAACTCCTCAATTTACATAAAACTAAAACTGCAGACCGGCTTCGCGGGCACTGTCGGCCAGCGCACGCAGGCGCGATCCGAAAGCAAATCCGCCACGGTCAAAAACTACTTTGGACACACCTTGCGCTTTGGCCGCTTCGGCCGCTTTAGCACCGAGCGCCTTGGCGGTTTCAACAGTACACTTGTCGCCCAGCGATGAAGCTGAGCAAAGAGTTTTCTGCGCATCGTCGTCGATGACCTGTACGTAAATATAACGGTTGGAAACATAGACAGCCATGCGCGGACGCGCGGCGGTTCCCTGAACCTTGTTCCGCAAACGAAGATGTCTGCGCTTCCGATAATCTGATTTGTTTTTGACCTTCATGATTAAGCCACTGCCTTACCTTCTTTGCGACGGACCTGTTCACCTTTATAACGCACACCTTTACCCTTGTAGGGTTCGGCGGGAGAGAATGCACGAATGCGCGCGGCAACCTGACCGACCAGAGCTTTTTCGTGCCCTGAAACTTTTACTTCCGTTGTCCCGGCGACTTCAACTTTTATGCCTTCCGGAATTTCGTATTTGATTTCATGTGAAAAACCGAGAGAAAGAACCAAAATACGCCCTTGCAACACGGCTTTATACCCGACGCCCTGAATTTCGAGTTCTTTTGCATAACCGCTCTGCACACCCAGAACCATGTTCTTAAGCGTATTTCGAATGGTTCCGTGCAACGCGCGGGACTCTTTTGTCTCGTTCTGGCGATCAACCACAACCTGCGAACCCTCGACCTTCACCTCAATCTGAGAAGGGATATTCAAGGTGCTTTGCCCTTTCGGGCCTTTAACCGTTGCGACATTCCCGCTGAGCGAAACTTCCACTCCCGCCGGAATCGTCAGAGGCATTTTTCCTATTCTAGACATCGTTACAACCTCAATTTCAAATTACCAAACATAGCAAAGCACTTCGCCGCCGACATGGGCTTTGCGAGCCTGATTGTCGCTAAGCATACCGGAGGAGGTACTCAAAATCGCAATGCCGATACCACCCAGCACGCGCGGAATATCTTCGGCTCCCACATAGTGGTGACAACTTGGACGGCTCACACGGCGAAGGCCCTGAATTACCGCCTTCTGATCATCTTGATACTTAAGATGAAGAACCAGCGTCGGCTTACCTTCCACTTTTTCCGTGGTGTAGTCCTTAATGTATCCTTCCTGTTTCAGGATTCGGGCCAGCTCACTCTTCATTTTCGAGTGGGGCATCTGCACCTTGACATGTTTCGCCATGGTGGCGTTACGGATACGAGTCAGCATATCAGAAATAGGATCGCACAATATCATTGCTGTTCACCTTTGTTTTTGGCGGTTTCAAACGGCATACCCATAAGCTTGAGCAGTTCATATGCCTCCGCATCAGTATTGGCCGTTGTAACGAAAGTCACATCCATGCCGTGCACTTTACGGACATGATCCGGATTAATTTCAGGGAAAATAGTCTGTTCCTTGAGACCCAGGGAATAATTCCCACGTCCATCAAACGACTTTGGCGGAATACCACGGAAGTCACGGATACGCGGCAGGGCGATATTGATCAAGCGATCAAGAAACTCATACATCCGAGCGCCGCGCAACGTCACTTTACCCGCGAGAGAAACACCCTCGCGCAACTTGAAGTTGGAAACGCTTTTACGGGCCTTGATCGTCACGGGACGCTGCCCCGTGATCTTGCCGAGATCATCAAGCACCGCTTGCAATGCATCACGGTCATGTTGCATTCCTACGGATACGTTGATCGTAATCTTGGAAAGCGACGGAATCTGCATGCGGTTACCGTAGCTGAACTTCTTCTGAAGTTCCGGCACCACCTGTTCACGATATTTTTTCTTCATTGCCGGTATCATGGATACCCACCCCTCTGGATAAATGGATTAAGTTACTCTGCTTTTTTCAGGTTCGATATGTGAATGGAAGCCTCTTTATCAAACACTCCGCCCTGCGGATTGTCCTGCGTCTTACGCATGTGCTTTTTCACAAAATTTAACCCCTCAACCAAGGCCCGCTCGGCACCCGGAAGCACCTGGAGAACCTTGCCGGTCTTGCCTTTGTCATCGCCACACAGGACTTTGACTAAATCACCTTTTTTAATATGCGCGGCCATAAAATGATCCTCTCCTTAAAGCACTTCCGGCGCGAGAGAGACAACCTTCATAAAGTTGCCTTCACGTAGCTCACGAGCCACTGGGCCGAAGATGCGGGTCCCGCGCGGATTTTTCGCCGCATCAATAATCACCGCAGCGTTATGGTCGAACCGAAGAACGGAACCGTCACGGCGACGGATAGGAGCTGTAGTGCGAACCACAACCGCTTCGCACACATCGCCCTTCTTGACAACACCGCCGGGCTGAGCTTCTTTTACGGCCACCTTGATAATTTCGCCTACTTTGGCGTAGCTGCGTTTGGTCTTCAACACTCGGATACACATCACGCTACGTGCGCCAGTGTTATCCGCGACATCTAGTCTAGTCTGTACTGAAATCATTTACTCACCCTGCCTTATTTCGACAAAATTTCTATGAGCCGCCAGCGCTTGAGTCGGCTGATCGGACGCGTTTCCATTACACGGACAACATTCCCGACTTTTGCTTCGTTGTTTTCATCATGCGCATGAATTTTTTTCGACACACGCAGCTCCTTGCCCAACAACGGATGCCGGACTCGACGCTCGACGAGCACCGCGATGGTTTTGTTGCCAACCGCACTGCACACGCGACCTTCGCGCACTTTTCGATGACCTCTTGACTCCATCTTTTACCCCTCGGCTTTCGCAGCCTGATTCATAACTGTTTTAATGCGCGCAACCGAACGCCGGACGGCGCGAATGCGAAGCGGATTCTCCAGCTGACCGGAAACCTGCTGAAGGCGCATTGTGAAAAGCTCCTTCTTCGCATCATCAAGTTGCTGTTGCAACTCGACAGTTGTCATATCCGTAAGTTGTTTTACTTTTTTCATTCCGACTACTCTCAATTATTTAGCGACATGACGGGTCACAAAGCGTACACGGATTGGCAACTTGGTGGCCGCAAGACGCATAGCGATTCTCGCCTGCTGCTCAGTCACACCATCAAGTTCAAACAGCATACGGCCGGGGCGAACAACAGCAACCCAACCTTCAACGCCGCCCTTTCCCTTACCCATTCGGACTTCCAGCGGTTTTTTAGTAAACGGCTTATCCGGGTAAATGCGAAGCCAGAGCTTCCCTTTGCGTTTCAAATTGCGGTTGATTGCCACACGGCAAGCCTCAATCTGAATATTAGTGATCCATGCACGATCCAGAGCCTGCAGACCGTACTCACCAAAAGCCAGCGTAGTTCCGGCTTTTGACATACCACTGCGGGAGCCCTTTTGGACTTTCCGATACTTAACTCGTTTGGGCATTAAAGGCATTGGTCAATACTCCTAAGCTTGCGCCTTCTCATCCTTCTTACAAATCCACACCTTGATGCCGATCGCTCCAGCCACGGTACGGGCAGTTGCCGTTCCGTAGTCAATGTCGGCCCGTAACGTATGGAGCGGAACTCTGCCTTCTTTGTAGCTTTCCGTACGGGAAATCTCGGCACCGCCCAAACGCCCGCCAGCCAGCACTTTTATGCCGTCTGCGCCAGTATCCATCGCCATCTGAATCGCACGCTTCATCGCCCGACGGTACGAAACACGTCGTTCTAGTTGCAGAGCAATCCCTTCAGCGACCAATTTGGCATCAATGTCGGGGTTCTTTACTTCATCGATTTCGATGTAAACTTCTTTTTTAGTCATCTTACCGAGTTGCTCGCGCAACTTTTCGATGTCCTCGCCCTTGCGGCCAATCACCAAGCCCGGACGGGCTGTGCGAATGGTCACGCGGACACGATTAGCATAACGCTCAATAAAGACATTCGAAATCGAAGCGTCTTTAAGGCGTTTTAGTACGGCTTCGCGGATAGAGATATCCTCTTGAAGCAGATCAGCAAACTCTTTCTTGCCGGCAAACCAGCGCGAACGCCAATTCTTATTAACCGCAATCCGGAGTCCTATTGGATTTACTTTCTGTCCCAAAACGATTCCCTTTCCTTATTTACGATCCGTTAAAATCACTGTGATATGCGACGTGCGCTTGCGAATGGGCGACGCTGAACCGCGAGCGCGCGGGCGGGACCGCTTAAGAGACGGGCCACCGTCCACATAGGCATCCTTCACAAAAAGCTTGTCTGCAGAGACCCCTTCGTTGCTCTCCGCATTGGCGACGGCAGACTGGAGAGTCTTACCGATTTCAGTCGCTGCCTTCATTGCGTTAAAGCTTGTAATACGAAGGGCTTCCGCAACTGAAAGACCCCGTAACTCGGACGCCATATAGCGTGCCTTGATCGGGGACATTCTTACGTATTTAGTTGTTGCTGAAACTTCCATGTTTTTACTCTCAAATTTGCTGCCGCCACCTAGACGCAAAGGCGGCAACTATACGTCATTCCATTTTCAAATCCAGAACTTCTATAAAAAAAAACATTATTTCGAAACGGTCTTGTCAGTTGCAATACCATGCGACTTGAAAGCACGGGTAGGAGCGAACTCACCTAGGCGATGCCCGACCATGTTTTCCGTCACAAAAACTGAAACAAACACCTTGCCGTTATGCACGGAAAAGTTATGGCCGACAAATTCCGGGACGATCATCGAGGCGCGAGCCCAAGTTTTGACCGGTTTTTTTCTGCCTGACACTTCCATCTGCCCGATCTTTTTGAGCAGCTTGACGTCAACGTAAGGACCTTTTTTAAGTGAACGAGCCATAACTTACTTCTTTCTCCGTGCAATGATGTACTTATTCGAAGCCAGTTTGTGTTTGCGAGTGCGCTTACCTTTAGCCAGCGTACCCCACGGGGACTGTGGATGCCCACCGCCGGACGTACGGCCTTCACCACCACCCATCGGATGATCAACCGGATTCATCGCCACGCCACGCACGGTCGGTCGCACGCCAAGCCAGCGTTTGCGACCAGCCTTTCCGCTGGCAATATTTTCGTGATCGACATTGCCAACCTGCCCCATGGTCGCATAGCAAGTGACACGAACACGACGAAGTTCACCTGAAGGCATTTTCAGATTGGCGAAATCACCTTCGCGGGACATTAGCTGTGCGCTGGTTCCAGCCGAACGGGCGATCTGTCCGCCGCCGCCAGGTTTTAGTTCAATATTATGAACCGTCATACCCAGTGGAATTTTACCGAGCGGAAGAGCGTTGCCTAAAGCTGGCTCGGCTTCTGGACCAGACAACACCGTTGCGCCAACCTGAAGTCCGACCGGTGCCAGCATATAGCGTTTTTCGCCGTCTGCATAATTCAACAAAGCAATACGGGCCGAACGGTTCGGATCGTACTCAACAGAGACCACCGTGGCAGGAATCCCGTATTTGTTGCGCTTGAAATCAATGAGGCGGTAACGACGTTTATGTCCGCCGCCGCGATGACGAGTTGAAATGCGTCCTGCACTGTTGCGTCCGCCCGTGCTCTTCTTTGCACGGATCAGCGAACGCTCCGGTGTCGATGTTGTGATTTCTTCAAACGCGGACGTCACCATGTGGCGGCGGCTGGGCGTTGTTGGTTTGTATTTTTTCAAAGCCATGATTAAAACTCCTTACACCAAATCAATCTTGCTGCCTTCGGCCAGTGTCACAACAGCACGTTTAGATCCGGCTGTGCGGCCGGCACTGGCCGTACGCTCGCGCTTATTTTTGCCTAATCGTTTCATAGTGTTGACTGCTGTCACCTTCACCTTGAAAAGCTCTTCCACCGCCTGCTTGATCTCCGCTTTATTTGCGGCAGGGTTGACGCTGAAAACATATTTATTTTCCGCTTCGGAAAGGCGCGAACCTTTCTCTGTCAACATGACCTTCTGGATTACTTGATATACGTCTTTCATTGAAAATTCCTCTCTAAGCCAAGCGCTGTTCGAGTTTTTCCACACCCGCTTTGGTAATTACAATCTGCGGATAGCGGACGATCTGATAGGTGTTCACGTTTGAGGCGCAAACCACTTCCACATCCTGCAAGTTGCGGGCAGCCAGACAAATGTTGGCATCCAGCACATCCAGAATCAGCAGAGTCTTGCCCTTGATTTCCAAGGCCTGTAAAAGTGAGCACATCTCTTTGGTGCGAGGGGTTGCCAGCATAATGGTGTCTAAAACCAGCACCTGACCAGCCTCGGCTCTTTCGCCAAAAGCACGGGCAAAGGCCAAGCGGGCCACTTTGCGAGGAACCTGTTTACGAACTTTATGCGGATGCGGTCCAAATGCCACGCCCCCACCACGCCATACAGGCGACTGACGATATCCAGCGCGGGCGCGACCAAGCCCCTTCTGTTTCCAAGGTTTTTTTCCAGACCCAGCAACTTCACCTTTTCGCTGCGTATTGGCCGATCCTTGGTGTTGATGAGCCTGATGGGTGATAACAGCCTGATGAACTGCTTGTGCGCCTTTATCAGCAACAACAAACTTTTCACTGAGGGTCACTTCACCCAGTTTCTTCCCTTTGCAATCTTTAAGCGTTAACGTACTCATGATCATCCTCTCAAATTACTTCCGTTTGAGTGCTTCACGCACAACAAGCATTGTGCCGTTGGCACCGGGTACCGCGCCCTTAACCAAAATCAGATTTTCATCCGCGCGAACCTGAATCACCTTCAAACTTTGTACGGTAACTTCCGTATTGCCCATCTGCCCGGCCATTTTCTTGCCTTTAAAAACGCGACCAGGCTTTTCTTTCATACCGATAGAACCGGTCGTGCGATGGAAATGCGAACCATGCGTTGCGCGTCCGCCGCCGAAGTTATGTCGCTTCATTACGCCCTGGAAGCCCTTACCTTTGGTAACGCCCAGCACGTCGACAAAATTAACGCCCTCGAAAACGGCAGCAGTCAATGTGTCGCCCGCCTTCGCCTCGTCATTTGCTTCGACACGGACTTCACGAAGCTCACGCATGACGCTCAGACCGGCCTTTTTAAAATGCCCAGCCAACGGCTTAACAACCCGCTCCGGCTTCTGCGAACCGAATCCAAGCTGTACAGCTTCGTAACCATCCGTGGCCGCAGTTTTACGCTGAACCACACTGCACGGACCCGCCTCAATAACCGTTACCGGAACCAGCTGCCCATCCTTATCGAAGATCTGGGTCATACCCAGTTTTTTTCCTATTAGACTCTTCATGATTTCACTCAGATTTTAATGGTGATGTCCACGCCCGCAGGCAGATTGAGCTTTTTGAGCTCGTCCACTGTTTTGATCGTCGGGTCAATAATGTCGAGCAGACGCTTGT
The DNA here is from genome assembly GCA_020853375.1 of Verrucomicrobiota bacterium. GTDB lineage: Bacteria > Verrucomicrobiota > Kiritimatiellia > Kiritimatiellales > Tichowtungiaceae > Tichowtungia. Next base: position 10,622 of record JADYZA010000011.1, read on the forward strand.
GCGTTCTGATTTCAAACTGTTCCATCGACTTCTTATTTACGAACGGGCTGCGATTGACGGTGAACCGCTCGATGCGTGTCGGCATCGGAATCGGCCCGGCCACACGGGCGCCGGTGCGTTTGGCGGTCTCGACAATTTCCTTTGACGAGGCGTCAAGCACCCGGTGGTCAAAAGATTTTAAACGTATGCGTATGCGCTGATTATTCATAATTTCTCTCTGCTACCGGTTTAAGATGGTCTCCTGTATGGAATCCGGAACCGCCTCAAAGCGGTACGGCTCCATCGTGTAACTGGCCCGGCCCTTGGTTAACGAGCGCAGTGTCGTGGCGTAACCGAACATTTCTGCCAGCGGAACATCCACGTGTACAATCTGCACCGCATCGCGGGCCTCGATCTCGCGGATCCGTCCGCGGCGACCGTTTAAATCATTCATTACATCGCCCAGATGTTCATCCGGAGCAATAATTTCAAGTTTCATGATCGGCTCCAGCAGAGTCGGCGAAGCATTGCCGATTGCCGCGCGCAACGCCATAACAGCCGCCGTGCGAAAAGCCATCTCAGACGAATCAACCGGATGAGCACTCCCGCCGGTAACCGTCACTTCAATATCCACCAGCGGATAGTTGCCAAGCACACCGGTCATGAGCGCATCGCCCAAACCTTCTTTGATGGCATCGTGAAATTCCGCAGGAATAATTTCTTTCGAAACTTTAACGGCCAAGTGATTACCAGAACTGCGCTCACGCGCAGCGACTTGAACAATCACATGCCCAAAGTGGCCTCGCCCGGCAAATTCACGCTGAAAAATAAACTCGCCAGAAGCTATCTTCTGAACACTTTCGCGGTAAGCAACAACTGGCTTTCCAGCGTTGGCCTGCACCTTGAATTCACGGAAAATACGATCTTTGATAATTTCCAGATGAAGTTCGCCCATTCCATTGATAATGGTCTGTCCCGTATCCTCATTCATGGTGACACGGAATGTCGGGTCGTCTTCAGCCATCGAGAAAAGCGCCGCCTTCAAAGAATCGCGGTCAGCCTGAGTTTTTGGCTCAATTGCCATTGCAATAACCGGTTCAGGAAACTCGATTCGTTCCAATACGATCGGATCATTCTCAAAGCAAAGTGTGTCGCCGGTAGTAAAATTCTTCAGGCCGGAAATCGCACCGATTTCGCCAGTGTAAAGGACATCGATATCCTCACGGCTATTCGCATGCAAACGCAGGAGCCGACCGATCTTTTCACGCTTTTTCGTACGAGGATTAAAGACATTCTGTCGCTTTTCGATCTTGCCGGAATAAACACGGACAAAGACAAGCTTTCCGACGAATGGATCCGTCGCCAGTTTAAATGCCAGAGAGCTAAGCGGTTCGAAATCACTGGCTTCACGATGAAGCACTTCCTCGGTTTTCGGATGGATTCCATGGACAGGCGGGACGTCGAGCGGAGATGGCAGGAAGCTGACGACGGCGTCCAGTAAAGGCTGAATCCCCTTGTTTTTAAGAGACGAACCACACAGCACCGGAACAATCTGTCCAGAAATAGTGGCGCGTCGCAAAGCGGCAATCAGCAGATTGGCAGAAACATCAGGGTTCTCAAGATAAGCTTCAATCAGTTGTTCATCTGCTTCCGAAACGCGTTCGATCAATTCAGCGCGGGCTTTTTCAGCTGCGACAGCCAACTCTTCAGGAATAACAGACTCCACCACTTCACTGCCGAGATTTTCTTCTTTAAAGAAAATAGCACGCATAGAAATCAAATCGATCACGCCTTTAAAATTCTCTTCGGTTCCGATCGGAAGCTGAACCGGAATTGCCGGAGCCGCCAATTTTTCGCGCATCTGAGCTACAACGGATTCAAAATTAGCACCCTTGCGATCCATCTTGTTGATAAACGCCAAACAGGGAACATGGTATTTTTTCGCCTGACGCCAAACGGTTTCGGACTGCGGCTGAACGCCTCCTACTCCGCAGAAAACACCGACAGCGCCATCCAAAACCCGCAAAGACCTCTCAACCTCAACGGTGAAGTCGACATGTCCGGGGGTGTCGATCAAATTAATTTGATGGTCCTTCCAGAAACAAGTGGTCGCGGCACTAGTGATCGTAATACCGCGCTCCTGCTCCTGCTCCATCCAGTCCATTACAGCAGTGCCTTCGTGCACTTCACCCATTTTATAGACGCGACCAGTGTAATATAAGATTCGTTCTGAGGTTGTGGTTTTACCGGCATCAATATGCGCTACAATGCCGATGTTGCGAATCGAGGACAAACTGCGTCCGCGCGCCGCGTCTTCCCGGTGGGAGGGCGCAGAGCTCTTCGCATTTTTTCCATCCTGTTTCACAGCAACCTTCATTTCAAATCCCAGACATTACCACTTGTAGTGAGCAAATGCTTTGTTGGCCTGAGCCATCTTGTGAGTATCGTCACGCTTCTTGACAGCCGAACCTTGATTATTAAAAGCGTCTAAAACTTCCATTGCCAGCGCACGGCGCATTGGCTGACCGCGACGAGTCTTGGCGTACAGAATAAGCCAGCGGCAAGCTAAAGCGGTTTGACGTTTGGGGCTAACCTCAAGAGGAACCTGATACGTTGCACCACCGACACGTTTAGACTTAACTTCCAACTTCGGCTTAATATTCTCAACAGCACGAGAGAACACCAGCAAAGGGTCTTCTTCTTTCAACTTCTGCTGAATATCTTCCAATGCACCGTACACGATGGCGGCGGCGGTCGATTTTTTTCCACCGTTCATGATGCTGTTGATCATGTAAGCCAACAGTTCGTTATTAAAGCGGGGATCCGGAATTACCGTACGTTTTTCTGCTCTGCGTCTTCTTGCCATGGTTTAAAGCTTTCTCTTAGGATTCTTTCGGTTTCTTAGCCCCGTATTTAGAACGTCCCCGGCGGCGACTAGTCACGCCGAGGCAGTCGAGAGTGCCGCGCACAATGTGATAGCGAACCCCCGGCAAGTCCTTCACCCTCCCGCCGCGAACAAGAACCATGCTATGCTCCTGAAGGTTATGACCCTCACCCGGAATATAGGCGTTAATTTCGCGCCCGTTCGTCAATCGTACACGAGCGACTTTACGCAAGGCGGAGTTCGGTTTTTTCGGAGTCATGGTCTTCACAAGAAGACATACACCGCGCCGTTGCGGACAGTTAGTCAACGCAGGTGATTTCTTCTTTTTCTGAAGCGGTTTGCGAGGTTTTTTAATAAGCTGATTAATCGTCGGCATAAGTTCCTTCCATCAAAAAAAACGAGCGGCAGATAATAGGAGCCCACCGCTCATCCAGCAAGCACTAAGATTTAACTTTCTGCGGTTTTTTCATCCTGACCTAATAACGGATTTGAACCCAGCGCATCCTCTACGCTGATCTCCTCACCCAGCTTGACTGGGCGGATGTTCTTGTAAAGCGGGAAGCCGCTGCCAGCCGGAATCAAGTGACCCATGATTACGTTTTCTTTAAATCCGCGCAACTGATCAATCCGTCCCAGCGTAGCCGCCTGCGTCAGTACGCGGGTGGTGTCTTGGAAGGATGCCGCCGAGATAAAGCTCTCCGTAGCCAGAGCCGCCTTGGTAATCCCCAGCAGTACCGGTGAAGCTTCCGCCGGACGGCGACCTTCTTCCATAGCCCGCTGATTGACTTCCTGAAATTTCTGTTTTTCGACCTGTTCGCCCCAAAGGAACTCGGTGTCGCCCGGATCGGTGATTTTAACCTTCCGGAGCATCTGCCGAACAATCACCTCGATATGCTTGTCGTTAATTTCCACACCTTGGAGGCGATAAACAGCCTGCACTTCATTCACCAGATATTCCTGCAGTTCCTGAGGACCGCAAACTTCGAGCAGTTCCTGAGGAACAATCGGACCTTCTGTGAGTTGCTGACCTTTCTGCACCACATCGCCGCCGTAAACAATCACGTGTTTGCCCATCGGAATCAGATGCTCTTCTTCCGTGCCAGTTGCCGGGTCGCGAACAATCAGCTGTCGTTTACCTTTAGCGATACCACCCAACTCAACAACTCCGTCGATCTTCGCAATCTCTGCGGCTTCCTTAGGACGGCGGGCCTCAACCAGTTCCGCCACACGAGGAAGACCCCCTGTAATGTCTTTGGTACGAGCCTGTTTCCGCGGCGTCTTGGCCAGCGTAGCGCCAGCAACGATCTTCATGCCTTTAAGCACCATCACGTGGGCAGCAGACGGAATAGAGTAGTAAGCAATCGCTTTGCCGGATGCGTCCTTGACGACAATCTGCGGATGCAGGTCTTCTTTGTGCTCCAGCACGACAAGACCTTCGATCCCGGTCGTTTCGTCTTCCGCCCTCTGCACGGTAACGCCTTCGATGAAGTCATGGAAATCAACCGTCCCGTCTTGCTCAGAAAGAATCGGTACGCTGTACGGATCCCAGCTGACAAAGGTTTCACCGCGCTTCACACGGGCTCCGTCTTCAACCGCAATCACTGCGCCGATCACCGTCGAGTAGCGTTCGAGCTCTCGGCCATCATCGTCGTATGTCACCACGAAACCGTTTTTATTCAAAATCACATGGCCTGTTTCGACTTTAACCGTACGAAGGTTTTCGTAGCGGATCACGCAAGTCTCTTTGGCTGTAATTTTCGGCTGCTTAAATACGGAGCTAGCGGTACCCCCAATGTGGAACGTACGCATAGTAAGCTGCGTGCCTGGTTCCCCGATGGACTGTGCGGCGATAATACCCACTGGCTCACCTAAACGGGCTTCACGACTTGATGCCAGATTGCGACCATAACACTTGGCACAAACACCACGTCGCGATTCACAGGTAAGTACGCTACGAATGCGTATCTTCTCGATGCCCACCCGTTCAATTTTCTTGGCGGCGTATTCATCGATGATTTCGTTTGCGGCAACAATCACTTCTTTTGCGTTAAAAGGATCGCAGATATCGTCGCAAACGGTACGCCCAATAATTCGCTGAGCCAGCGACACGAGTTCGTCATCACCATCGGTGATAGCGCTCACCTCAATGCCGTTGAGTGTGTGACAGTCTTCTTCCATGATGATGATATCATGAGCGACATCGACCAACTTGCGGGTCAGATAACCGGAATCCGCAGTCTTCAGCGCAGTATCAGCCAAACCTTTGCGTGCGCCGTGTGTTGAAATAAAGTATTCGAGCACGCTCAATCCTTCACGGAAGTTCGCAAGAATCGGACGTTCGATAATTTCACCGGACGGCTTGGCCATCAAACCGCGCATACCAGCAAGCTGACGAATCTGTTGACGACTACCACGGGCACCGGAATCCACCATGATGAACACGGGGTTAAGGTCTTTAGAGGAGTCCACATTGGTTGCATCATCGTTACGCTCCAACGCACTGAACAGCTTTCCAGTCAGCTTGTCATTTGCGTCGGTCCACTGGTCAATCACCATGTTGTAACGCTCGCCGTCTGTAATAAGGCCTTTTTTATATTTGTCTTCCACAGCGCTGATGGTTTTCCGAGCCGCAGCTATGATCTCTTCTTTTTCAGGAGGAATGATCATATCGGACAGCCCGATCGAAATGCCTGCGGCGGTCGCTTGAGCGAATCCGAGATTCTTTAAACTGTCGAGTACGCGTACGGTTTCGCCGTGACCCGCTACCTCGTAGCAATGTTCAATCAGCTTGCCAAGAAGCTTCTTGCTCACGCGCTCGTTAAAAAACCCGATGCTGGACGGCCAGACTTCGTTAAAAAATACGCGTCCGACTGTGGTGACAATAACCGATTTGTTCTGATCGCCGAACTTGGTCTCACGCTGATAGTCCGGGTTACGATAGCGAATCCGGTCATGCAAGCGCAACGCACCCTCATCAAAAGCGGTGTGAACTTCGTTGATTTCTCCCAACAGCGGCAGATGCTCCTGTTCCACTTTCCCGCCGTTTTTACGAGATTCTAGGATAAAGGTCTGAGAGAAACTGGTCAGGAAGTAAATGCCAAGCGCGATATCCTGCGTCGGAGTCATGACCGGCTTACCGCTGGATGGCGAGAATATATTGTTCGGAGCCAGCATCAGACTCTTCGATTCAATCTGTGCCTCAACGGACAACGGAACGTGAACGGCCATCTGGTCACCGTCGAAGTCTGCATTGTACGCCGTACAAACAAGAGGATGCACCTGAATGGCCTCACCTTCGATCAACACAGGCTCAAAGGACTGAATTGAAAGACGATGCAGAGTCGGCGCACGATTAAGCATAACGGTGTGACCTTTGGTCACTTGGTCGAGAATATCCCACACCACCTCTTCTTCGCGTTCGATCATCTTCTTAGCACTGCGGACCGTATGCACAATGCCACGCTCTTTGAGCTTGCGGATAATAAAGGGTTCAAACAGAACCAAAGCCATTTTCTTCGGCAATCCGCATTGATTCAGCTTCAGGTTCGGACCGACGACAATTACGGAACGTCCAGAGTAGTCAACGCGCTTACCGAGCAGGTTCTGACGGAAACGGCCTTGTTTTCCCTTGAGCATATCGCTCAGCGACTTGAGCGGGCGGTTCCCCGGACCGCTAACAGCGCGACCATGACGACCGTTATCAAACAGCGCATCGACAGCCTGCTGAAGCATCCGCTTTTCGTTGCGAATAATCACTTCCGGTGTTTTGAGAGCCAGCAGTGTTTTTAAACGGTTGTTACGGTTGATTACACGGCGATATAGGTCGTTCAGGTCAGACGTGGCAAAACGGCCGCCTTCGAGAGGAACCAGCGGACGCAGATCCGGAGGAATAACCGGAAGCACTTCAAAAATCATCCATTCGGGGCGAGAATTACTCTTGATCAGCCCTTCGATCACCTTCATCTGGCTAACTAGCTTTTTGCGGGTTTGCTTGCTACGAGTACTGGCTAAAGCATCCTCAAGCTCCCCCAGTTTCTCAGCCAAATTTATTTTCTTAAGAAGCTCACGAATCCCTTCGGCACCGATGCGCGCGTCAAAACTTCCGTCACCGTAATTGTCCAGCGCTTCGCGATATTCAAGCTCAGTAAGCAGTTGCTTCTCTTTCAACGGTGTATCACCGGGATTGATAACAACATAGTCGTCGTAATAGATGATGTGTTCAAGACTGCGCAAAGTCATGTCAAGCAGAAGGCCCATACGACTCGGCGTGGCTTTGAAAAACCAAATGTGGGACACAGGAACGGCCAGCTCAATATGAGCCATCCGTTCGCGGCGAACACGCGACAGGGTTACTTCAACTCCGCAACGGTCACAAATGACACCTTTGTGCTTAATGCGTTTGTATTTACCGCAACTGCATTCCCAGTCCTTGGAAGGACCGAAAATGCGTTCACAGAAAAGGCCACCCTTTTCGGGTTTAAATGTGCGGTAGTTAATAGTCTCAGGGTTTTTAACTTCCCCGAAACTCCAGGAACGAATGTCCTCAGGCGAAGCCAGCTTGATGCTGGCTACGTCGATAATCGACTCAGTTTCTACGCCAAGAATATCTGCTGCGTTGCGTGTATCCACCGTTTTTCTCCTGTCAAAGATTAAATGCGTCCTGTGAATGAAACTTGATCCGTGTTCGGCTTTTTAACTTCAAAATTCAAGCCGAGCCCCTGCAGTTC
>JADYZA010000012.1 GCA_020853375.1 Verrucomicrobiota bacterium
ATCCCAAGTAGGTCGGGACACGTGAAACCCTGACTGAATCCGGAGGGCCCACCCTCCAAGACTAAATACTAATCAATGACCGATAGCGTACCAGTACCGTGAGGGAAAGGTGAAAAGAACCGCTGTTAGCGGAGTGAAATAGAACCTGAAACCGTGCGCTTACAAACTGTAGTAGCCCCTTAGGGGGTGGCTGCATGCCTTTTGCATAATGAGTCCGCGAGTTACCGTATGTGGCAAGGTTAAGCATTTACGATGTGGAGCCGAAGCGAAAGCGAGTGTGAATAGCGCGTCAAGTCATATGCGGTAGACCCGAAGCCGAGTGAGCTACCCATGGCCCGGGTGAATCCTGAGTAAAATCAGGGGGAGGCCCCAACCAGTGTATGTTGAAAAATACTTGGATGAGCTGTGGGTTGGAGCGAAAGACTTACCAAACTCGGTGATAGCTGGTTCTCCTCGAAATACCTTGAGGGATAGCCTCGACGAATGCTCGGAACGGAGGTAGAGCACTGATTGGAAAAGGGTCCTTACCGGGATACCAACGCCTATCAAACTCCGAATGCCGTTCCAGTCACGTCGGGAGTCAGACTGTGGGGGATAAGCTTCATAGTCGAAAGGGAAACAGCCCAGACCGCCAGTTAAGGCCCCTAAAGATAATTAAGTGATGAAGGATGTCAGATTGCACAGACAGCTAGGATGTTGGCTTAGAAGCAGCCACCATTTAAACAAAGCGTAATAGCTGACTAGTCGAGTGATCTGGCGCCGAAAATGATCGGGACTAAAATTATCTGCCGAAGCTGCGGATGTGCTTTTAGCACGTGGTAGAGGAGCGTTGTATGTGCATTGAAGTGTGGGGGTGACCCAGCATGGAGCGCATACAAGTGATTATGCGGACATGAGTAACGACAAGACAGGTGAGAGTCCTGTCCGCCGAAATCCTAAGGTTTCCTGGGGAAGGTTCGTCCGCCCAGGGTTAGTCGGTCCCTAAGTCCAGGCTGAAAAGCGTAGACGATGGATGACGGGTTTAATATTCCCGTACTGCCGGTTTGACATTTGAGCGAAGGAGGGACGCAGGAAGCTAGGCTGGCTGTCGATTGGAAATGACAGTCTAAGCTCGTAGGGAGTTCTGATAGGTAAATCCGTCGGAACATTATCCCGAGAAGCGATGGGACGTAGAGTCTTCGGACAATACGGATCAGCTGATGCTATGCTGCCAAGAAAAGCTTCTAGCGAGTCAAACAGGTAACCGTACCAAAACCGACACAGGTGGGAGGGAAGAATATTCCAAGGCGCGCGAGAGAATCATCGTTAAGGAACTCGGCAAACTAGCCCCGTATCTTCGGAAGAAGGGGCCCTCTTTAGAGTGAAGGATTTACTCCGTAAGCTCCAAGGAGGTGCAATGAAAGGGCCCAGGCGACTGTTTATCAAAAACACAGCACTATGCTAACGCGCAAGCGGATGTATATGGTGTGACACGTGACCAATGCCGAAAGGTTAAGGCAAGGGGTGCAAGCTCCGACCCGAAGCCCCGGTGAATGTCGGCCGTAACTATAACGGTCCTAAGGTAGCGAAATTCCTTGTCGGGTAAGTTCCGACCTGCACGAATCGTGTAACGATCTGGGCGCTGTCTCAACGATAATCTCGGTGAAGTTGTAGTTCCGGTGAAAATGCCGGATACCCGCGGTAGGACGGAAAGACCCCATGAACCTTTACTGTAATCTGATATTGGGTTTTGATTCATCACGTGTAGGATAGCTGGGAGGCTTTGAAGCTGTGTCGTAAGGCACGGTGGAGCCATTGGTGAAATACCAGTCTTGATGCAGCGAAATTCTAACTACGACCCGTGAAACCGGGCGTGGAACAGTGTCAGAGGGTCAGTTTGACTGGGGCGGTTTCCTCCCAAAAAGTAACGGAGGAGCGCAAAGGTTCCCTCAGCATGGTCAGCAATCATGCGTAGAGCGTATAGGTATAAGGGAGCTTAACTGCGAGACCTACAAGTCGAGCAGGTGCGAAAGCAGGTCTAAGTGATCCGGCGGTTGCTAGTGGTAGCGCCGTCGCTCAACGGATAAAAGGTACTCTGGGGATAACAGGCTGATGACTGCCAAGAGTCCATATCGACGCAGTCGTTTGGCACCTCGATGTCGGCTCAACGCATCCTGGGGCTGGAGAAGGTCCCAAGGGTTTGGCTGTTCGCCAATTAAAGCGTTACGCGAGCTGGGTTCAGAACGTCGTGAGACAGTTTGGTCCTTATCCGCCGTGGGCGCAGGAAGTTTGAAGAGATCAATCCTTAGTACGAGAGGACCAGGATTGACATACCTCTGGTGTTCCAGTTGTTCCGCCAGGAGCATCGCTGGGTAGCTATGTATGGAAAGGATAAGCGCTGAAAGCATCTAAGTGCCAAGCCCCCTCTGAGATAAGACTTCCCTATTCGCAAGAATCTAAAGGCTCGTTCTAGACTAGGACGTTGATAGGCTGGGTGTGGAAGCTCTGTGAAGAGTGAAGCTGACCAGTACTAATTAGCCGTGAGGCTTAATCTTACTTTTATAACGGCACGCATGTGCGCAGTTCCCTAATCTATGCAGTTAATTTTTCGGTTAACAGTTATCTGTTTCCGGTAAGCGAGGATGAAACCCCTGTTTTTTCTGAGCTCCGGTGATAAAAACTGAAAACCAACCACTTTTTCGGTGGCTATAGCGAGAGGGATCCACCCGTTCCCATTCCGAACACGGAAGTTAAGCCTCTCAGCGGCAATGGTACTACAAATAAGATTGTGGGAGAGTAGCACGCTGCCGGATCTACGAAGGCCGTTTGGAGTAATCCAAACGGCCTTCACCTTTTTTCGGCCTGTGCTTTTTTATTTCTCGGTCCCCGAATTTTCTGTGGTAAAAAATAATTTATGCAAGAGCGACTCTCAAAAATCATGGCGCAACGTGGACTTTGTTCCCGTCGCGAAGCCGACCGTTATATCGAGCGGGGCCTTGTTTTTGTTGATGGTCTACGCATTACTGAGCTTGGAACAAAAATTTCACCCTACGCGAAGATCGAGCTCACGAAGGAAGGTCTTGCACGGCAAGAGACCCAGGTCACAATTCTTTTAAACAAGCCGATTGGCTACGTTTCTGGCCAGCCGGAGCCTGGCTACAAGCCCGCTGTTGCTTTAATCTCGTCCTCCAGTCGTTGGCAACTCGATAAATCGACTCGTAAATTCAACCTCGGACAGCTCAAAGGGCTCGAACCCGCCGGACGGCTCGACATCGATTCGAACGGACTGCTCGTTCTTACGCAGGATGGGCGTATCGCCCGAAAAATCATCGGCGAAAAATCGGAAGTGGATAAAGAATATTTGGTGCGTGTCACCGGGATACTTTCGCCCGATGGATTGAAACTTTTAAACCACGGACTCAGTCTCGATGATAAAAAGCTAAAACCTGCGCAGGTCAGCTGGCTTAACGAAGATCAGTTGAAGTTTATTCTTCATGAAGGAAAAAAACGCCAAATTCGTCGCATGTGTGAACTGGTCGGGCTAAAAGTTGTCGGGCTTAAACGCATCCGCATCGGAAAAGTGATGCTGGGGAATCTTCCCCCCGGCCAGTGGCGGTATCTCCGCGACGACGAGCAGTTCTGAGCGAAGCGGCTGTATATTTACTTTTGCTTACGTTTGATCCAAGCGAAGACAGCCAAGCCAGCAACAACAACTGCGGATATTACCATTAGGAGAAGTCGACCCCATTTTGTCTCGGTCTTATCCGAGGCTGGCTCTTTTGCTGGAGTCGTGACTGCAGAAGATGTTGCCGCCGCCGCTTGGTCTTTGGCGGCTGGAGCTTGTATTACCTGAGCAGGAACGGCTTCGAGGACGATGGTTACCTGTTTGTCGGCGCCGGTCAGAGTGGCTGTTCGGGTTACAAAGCCATCTTTTTTAAGTTCGATCGCGGTGTCTTTTTCGATTAGCTGTTCGACCGGAGTCGTGCCGACCGATTTCCCGGCGATCAGCACTTCAGCGCCCGCGGGTTCACTGTTTATCATGACATACGGCATGGCTTTCAGAGATACGTCAACAAGTGCTGGCGAATCGGGTGTCAGGCTCACGCTTTGCGTGTAGAAGCGGTCGGAGCGCACTTCGATATCTGTTTTTTCACCGACAGACAGCTTGATCGGCGATGCGCCGATCAAGGCACCCGCGCGGTAAAATTGAGCGTTAGCGGGTGTTGCAGAAACTGTGATGACTGGGAATGCACGGAGCGTAACGCGCACTTCATACGGCGGCGCACCGGTTAGTGTTCCAACCTGTGTAAAGTATCCAGCTTTTCGCAACTCGAAGGTTCGGGTGGTCAGGATTTCTTCCCGGACAGGGGCCGGGCCGATGAGTTTCCCGTTTTCATAAACTTCAACGCCTTCCGGAGCGGCGGAAATGGTGACAATCGGACGGCGTTTCAGTGTGACGACTGTCGGGTCGATACTTTCAAGTCCGACCGAAATATCCTGATCGTAATAGTCGGCGGCTTTGAGTGTGTAGGTGATCGGCTTGTCGCCGACGTTGACTTTGGATGGAGTGCGGGCAATCAGCTTGTCGGAGCCTGCGGCATAAATTTCCGCATCCGGTTTGCTGTATACCAGCACTGGTGTCGGGCGGAGTTTTGCTTCGACTTTGCGCGGCGAGTCAAAATTGAGCTTAACCGGCTCTTCGAAATAGCGCTCTTTTTTCAGCATATAGTTTTTATCGCTGACAAAGATGCTGGTATCGAAAGGAGTTGTTCCAATCTGAGATTCCTCTCCGACTTTATAAACCGCCGCGCCTGGCGGCACGGAGTCGATTGTGACCGGAGCGCAACCGCAGATTGCAAGAATGAGGCTGATAACGATAAACGGACCGAAAGATTTTTTCATCATCGCAATACTCCTTAGTAATTGGAACCGGTTGATTTATACCTCAGCGAGCGCTTTTAAGTCAAACGGCCGGGCGGCTTATTTTGAGACGGTCGAGCATTTTTCAGATTGCTGACCACCAGCGCGACAACCATCAGTGCGCCTCCGGCCAGCAAACGGGGATAGTCGGCTTTCTCGCCGAAAAACAGAACCGAAGCGAGAATGCCGAGCGGAATTTTCAGGTTGTTGAAAACCGCGAGTGTGCCGGGGCTGACTTTTCTTGCGCCGATATTCCAGAGGAAAAACCCAAGTCCGGAGGCGACAATGCCGAGATACAGCAAGGTCAACGCTTGTTTCGATGTGATGAGTAGAGTTCCCCAGGGAGTTCCAGTTGCCGCCAGCGCGGTTGTAAACGCCGCCCCGAGGTACAGCAGGCCGAACACCTGCAGGTCGGTCTGTTTCTCCGGAAGGTTCTGCATGATCCGGCGGTAGAAAATCTGTCCGAAAGCGAAGCAAAGGTTTGCGCCCTGCATGAGCGCAAATCCTTTCCAAAGTTCGGATGAGCTGATCTGCCGGTATTCAATGACAAAGCCTCCAGCCACCGCCAGAGCGACGGCACTCAGCGCGGCCGGATTAATCCGCCGTTCGAACAGATCGTTGATAATCGTCACAAAGATGGGAGTGAAGACGGTGAATAACGCAACCTCGTAGGCCTTGAGGTGTTCAAACGCGTACATGTAGGCGACGTACATGAGGCCGTACTGCACCGCGCCGGTAATCATCAACTTGAGAGCATCGGAGGCGCGCAATCCGCGCAGGCGCAGAAACGGGGCGAAGACCGCCAGTGCAACGGCCAGCCGGATGAATGCGGCCGCTGAGGAGGGAAATCCGATCAGTCCGCCTTTAATCAGGCCGAACGAAAATGCCCAAATCAGTGAAACGAGCAGAAGTATCAGCATGGCTATTTCACAATTTGCAGAATGGATTTAAATGCCGGGTCTTTGGCGTCGCCGAGCAGTTCAAAAAGAACCATTTCCGTGCCGGTCAGGCTGATGCCTTCGACTTCCAGCCTCCGCAAAGCCAGCGTTTTATTGGCTGGATCGCGGGAAGAAACGGCATCGGTGACGACTTGCACTTCATATCCGGCATCGCGCAGATCAATCGCGGTCTGATAGACGCAGACGTGGGTTTCGATTCCGCAGAGAATTATTTGCGTCCGTTTTAATTTTTCCACCGCTGTGCAGAACGCCGGTTCGCCGCAGCAGCTAAACGAGGTTTTGGCGATCGGCGGTTCGCTGATAAAGGACAGGAACTCATCACGGGTTGCGCCAAGTTTTTCGGGAATCTGTTCCGTTACAACCACTGGAACGTCCAGTACCTTCATCCCTTCCAGCAGGCGGCGCAGATTTTTGAACAACGGTTCAGAGCCGTCCACCAGCTCTGCAAGGCGACCCTGCACATCAATAAAAACCAGAACGGCGTTCTTGCGACACAACATACAGAATTCTCCCTGAAATTTGTCGCATCCTGCCCAATTTTCCAATGTTTGGAAAATGTTATTGCGCAATTTCCCAAACCTTGGAAACTCAGCGCCCATGAAAATTTTTCTATTTGATATTGGCAGGGTTCTCGTCGATTTCGACTTTCAGGTTCTGGCGGATCAGATTGCTGCTGACGCGGGCCGTCCGCTGGAGCCGCTGACGCCGCGCGATATTGAAATGGATGCTGCGGTCGAAAAAGGCTTGATCAGCGATCAGGAGTTTGTGGACTACCTGAACGCAAGCCGGGGATTAACGTGGACGGTTGATAGCCTGATCTCGGTCTGGCAGCGGGTATTTTCAATCAATGAAGCAGGGAGAAAACTATTCATTGATTCAATTGCGCGCGGACTGCCGGTTTACACGCTCAGCAATATCGCGGGGCTTCATATCACCGCCATTGAGCGCAACTGGCCCGGATTTTTTGACGGAGCAACCGGAATGTTTCTTTCTTACCAGCTGGGTGCGCAAAAACCTGATCCGGCCATTTATCGGATGGTGCTCGAAAAGCTCGGAGTGGAAGGGAAGCAATGCCTCTTTATCGACGACCGGGCGGATAATATCGAAGCTGCCCGCGCCGCCGGAATTCATGCATTACAGTTCATTCCGGAAACCCATCCCGGCGTTCATGAGGCAGTTGCCGGATTTTTTGGTCTAGCATGATTGATTTTATCCAGGTCAGTAAACGGTTCGGCACGCAGGAAGTGCTGGATAAGGTTTCGTTTCGCATCAATTCCGGCGAGCACGTCGGCGTGGTCGGCCCGAACGGTGCGGGGAAAAGTACAATTTTCAGTCTGATCAGCGACGAAATATCGGCTGACAGCGGCGACGTCACGATGCCGAAAAATGTGCGGCTCGGGCATCTGCACCAGCAGCTTCACGCTCACGCGCAGGACGGCTCGCTTCTCGACTACGCCTGTAACGCAATTCCGGAACTCAAACCGATGGTGGCGGAAATTCATCAGATCGAACACGACCTGCTGACCGCTTCCGGCACGGAGCAGGAGCGGATGCTTCACCGGCTAGGCGATCTCCAGCATGAGTTTGAACATCTCGGCGGCTACGATCTGAAAGCGCGCGCCGAAGCGGCACTGAGCGGACTCGGCTTTAAGGAAAGCGAGTTTGCCAATCCGTTCCGTTCCTTCAGCGGCGGCTGGCAGATGCGCGCCGAACTGGTGCGTACGCTGATTGCGCGGCCCGATATTCTGCTGCTCGACGAACCGTCTAACTACCTCGACTTGCCTGCCGTCGAATGGCTCCAGCGCTTTCTGCGCGGCTTTGAGGGGACGATGCTTCTGATTTCCCACGACCGCTATCTGCTCGAAACGCTCACTGACCGGACGCTGGAAATCTGCGGCGGCGCGGTGACCAAATATTCCGGCGGCTACACCTATTACATTCGGGAACGCGAGCAGCGTCACATGCAACAGGAAGCGGCGTACCGGAATTACATCGAGCAAAAGGAACACCTCGAAAGTTTCATCAGCCGGTTCCGCGCGCAGGCCACCAAAGCCGCGCAGGTGCAGAGCCGCATTAAAATGCTCGAAAAGATGGACGTGGTGAAAGCGCCGGTTGCGCCGCCGAACTTTTCCAAACTTCGGATTCCGCCGCCGCCGCACTGCGGTGCGCATATTATGTCGGTTCAGAACCTGAGTTTCTCTTACGACGGCAAGCGGCAGATTTTGTGCGACGTGAATCTCGAAATTGGCCACGGACAAAAAATTGGTCTGGTCGGTTTCAACGGCATGGGAAAAACCACGCTGTTGCGCCTGCTGTCCGGAGTTCTCACTCCGCAGGCCGGAGCGGTGAAAGCGGGGCACAAGGTTGTTCTCGGTTATCAGTCGCAGGATTTTGCCGAAACCATGCCGCCCGACAAGTCGTTGCTGAACATCGTTCGCGATGTCAATTCCGCCGTGCCTGAGCGCGATGTTCGCGGACTGCTCGGCTCGTTTGGTTTCAGCGGCGACGCGGTGAACAAACCGTCCGGCGTTCTCAGCGGTGGAGAAAAAATCCGGTTGGCGTTCGCCCGGATATTCATCAACCCGCCGAACTTTCTATTGCTCGACGAACCGACCAC
>JADYZA010000013.1 GCA_020853375.1 Verrucomicrobiota bacterium
AAGTCATCAATCGAAGTGCCTTCTTCGCCGACGACCTTCATCATCTGGTTCACTTCGCTACCTTCGCGCAGAAAACGGCGAGCCTGCTTCAAATCATCAGCATCTACGACGCTCGGATATTTGCTCCAGCTTTCGAGCGAATCGATGGCTGGGTAGCGGCGCGCATCGGAACGCGCCCGCGACAGCCCGTGGAATGCGCCGACCACTTTGAGCGTGGACTGCGTGACCGGCTCTTCAAAATTTCCGCCTGCGGGCGAAACCGTTCCGCCAATGGTGACCGAACCGGTTGACCCGTCGTGCAGACGAACCACGCCGCCGCGTTCGTAGAAGGCGGCGATCACCGATTCGAGATAGGCCGGGAACGCTTCTTCGCCGGGAATTTCTTCGAGACGGCCCGACATTTCGCGCAAAGCCTGCGCCCAGCGGGAAGTCGAGTCGGCCAGCAACAGAACATTCAGTCCCATCTGGCGGTAATATTCCGCAATCGTCACGGCGGTGTACACCGACGCTTCGCGCGCGGCCACCGGCATGGAACTGGTGTTACAGATAATCAACGTGCGCTCCATCAAACTCTTGCCGGTACGAGGGTCGGTCAGCTCCGGAAATTCGCGCAAGGTTTCCACCACTTCACCAGCGCGCTCGCCGCAGGCGGCGATGATCACGACATCGACATCGGCATGACGGCTGGTGATCTGTTGTAAAACGGTTTTACCGGCGCCGAACGGGCCGGGAATACAATAGGTTCCGCCGCGCGCCACCGGAAAGAACGTGTCCACAATGCGCACTTTGGTAATGAGCGGCTCCGTCGGACGCAATCGCTCGGCGTAGCATTTGATCGGCACTTTGACAGGCCAGAGCTGCATCAGCTTCACGTCATACTCACGGCCTTTTTCGTCGGCGACTTTCGCAACCACATTCTCAACCGTATACTCACCGGCAGGAGAAATTTCTTTTATGGTCAGCCTCCCGTGAATACGAAACGGCACCATAATCCGATGATCGAAAATTCCTTCCGGCACGGTTCCTACGGAGGAACCGGCCTGCACAGAGTCTCCAGCTTTTACTGACGGCGTGAACTTCCATTTCTTGTCGCGCGGAAGCGCCTGAAGATATTTCCCGCGCTGGAGAAAAAAGCCGCACTCTTCGGCCAGCGCAGGCAGCGGATTCTGCAAGCCGTCGAAGATCTGCGTCAGCAGACCTGGGCCAAGTTCAACGGAAAGCAACGTGCCGGTAAATTCCACCTGATCTCCGACTTTGAGACCCGTGGTGGATTCAAATACTTGAAGTTCAGCGTGGCGGCCGCGAATACGGATCACCTCGGACTTCAGGTGAATGTCGCCGAGCCGGGCGAAACCCGTCTCATTCTGGATGACGGGTTTCTCAAACTCCACCGTCAGCAGGTTTCCGTTTACACCGACAATTTTCCCAAGGTTCATGACTCTATTCCTGTTTTAAGCGGTTGCTTGTTCGATAAATTCTTCGACTTTGCTCTGCCCTGCGGTGTCATCCAGACCGGCCCAGCGCTCCGCGATGCACAGCTTGACAGCGAAGGAAAAAATTCCGGCGAAGCCGAACGGCGCGGTCAAAGCCAACTCGTCGGCCTGCGCCCAGCGGACGCGATCCAGCTCCGCTTCCCGCTCCAGCGGATTAACGCGCGTAAAAGCATCCGCCACCGTTTTTTCAATCGACATGTTGAACCCGTCGGACGGCTGAATGAACCCAGCAGCGTCTGCACTACGGTTTTTGGCGCGCACCCGCACCACCGCATTGCGCAATTCGACCTCACCGTTCCACCAGCGCCGAGAAACATCACTGTCCGGTGAGCACTGGTTTTCAAATGCCGCCTGAAGCGCTGAGATATCTTCCGCCAAAAGCCACTCGGTACAAGTCGCCAAAAACGCCGCACGGCTCACCAGCGGCTTTTCGCCGAAGCGCAGATACGGAAGCGAGGCGACTAGATACCAGTGGTTCATTAAATACCGCTTATTTCGAAGGTTCCTTAGCAACGCGACTGACGATGGCGGCCAGCTTGGGTCTCAAAAAAGCGGTTAGCGCTCCGGCAATCGCATCGCGCGTGAAGTCGAGATAGACATGATCGTCGGCAAAGCTGACCCGGAAGCCCTTGAGAATTTCATTGTCTACGTGCAGTTCGATGCCATGCACCATTTTTTCGCGGTACTTCCCGGCGAAAAACTTCACCAAATCCGCCTGATCCTGCTGACTGATCAGCAGTTCGATGCGGGTTTCGCCGTGGCGCTCGGCGCAGGACTGCGCCATTTTGATCATCATCTGCTCAAGCACTTCGGTTTTCAGCGCAGAATCCACCGACTCGGCGACGATATCGGCAATGATGTTTTCAATCCCCTGCCCGACCGTAATCAGCAGATCGCGGGCGGCCTGTTCGAGCGTCGCGGTACTGCGTTCGGTATAAATCTCAGCGTCCGCCTGCGCCTTGGTGACCAGTTCCTTGGCTTTCGTTTCAGCCTCACGGACGGTCTGCGCCGCCTTAGCCTTGGCCTGCGCAAGAATTTCGGCGGCCTGCGCCTCCGCTTTTTCAACGCCTTCCTTGCGAATCTGTTCGAGTAACGGTTGCAGTGATTCGGCCATAATCGACTCCAGTCAGGTTGATACAAGTGAGGTCGGGATTCTAAATGATGCCACCCCCCCTGCAAGCCTCCGCTTGATAAAAAATCCCACCGCCGTTCCAAATGTCGGAAAAACGACTTTTACCGCCCTGAACTATTGCGCCGGACGGGCCGCGCGTGCTATCAAGTCACAATGTACCTCAAATCTGTAGAGCTCGTTGGTTTTAAAAGTTTCGCCGAAAAAACCCGTCTGGAGTTTGAGCCGGGCATGACAGCCATTGTCGGCCCGAACGGTTGCGGCAAGAGCAACGTTTCGGACGCGATCCGCTGGGTGCTTGGCGAATCCCGCCCGACCGCTATCCGCGGCTCTTCGATGGAGGACTGCATTTTTAACGGTACCGATTCCCACAAGCCGCTCGGCATGGCGGAGGTTTCCCTCACCCTCGCCGACTGCGAAAAAGAACTCGACCTCGGACTGAACGAAGTCAGCATCACCCGCCGCGTTTTCCGTTCCGGCGAAAGCGACTATTTCATCAATAAAAAAGCCTGCCGCCGCAAAGACATCCAGCGGCTGTTCATGGATACCGGAATTGGCACCGACGCCTATTCCGTGATGGAACAAGGGAAAATCGACCGCGTCCTTTCCTCGCGCCCCGACGACCGACGCGCCGTTTTCGAAGAAGCGTCCGGCATCACCAAATATAAAACCGACAAGCAGGAAGCTCTGCGCAAACTCGAGCAGACAGAAGCCAACCTGTTGCGCCTCGCCGACGTGATCCGCGAAGTGAAGCGGCAGATTATTTCGCTCCAGCGGCAGGCCGGTAAAGCCCAGCGCTTCAAAGTCCTGCAGGAAGAACTCCGCGCACTGGATATTTATTCCACGCGCCACCGCCTCAAACAGCTTAGCGACCGCGTCGAGGAAATCCGCGCCCAGCTCGAAACCTCCCGCATTAAGGTGGACGAAACCCACCGGCGCATCGCCGCCGCTAACGGCGAAACCGACGCTCTGCGCGCCGAACTCCAGCAGCTCGAAACCGCTATCGGCGCGGCGATGGACGATTCAATGCGCGTCAAAAACGAACTCGAACGCGCCCAGCAAACCATCCGCACCAACGCCGAGCGCATTACCGAACTCGAAACGCTTTCCCAGCAGAACACCAAAGAATCCGAAGAGGCGAAAAGCCGCCTGACTCAGCACCGCGCTTCGCTCGACGAAGTGATCCAGATGATGCAGTCCGCCGAAGCCGAACGGCTGAAAGCCAAGTCCGAACTGGAAACCGCTACAACCCGTCAGCGCGAAACCGAAACACAGGTGCATTCAGGACGCGAAGCGCTAAACCGTTTACGTAACGAATCCATGACGCTCGACCAGCGCATTGGCCGCCTGCAAAACGAACTTTCCGAAATCGACGCCAAGGAACGCGCCGGGGTCATCCGCAAAGAACAGCTCGCCGCCGAAAAGAGCGGACTTGAACGGGCGCTGGCTTCCTATCAAGAACGCGGCATACAAATGACAGCAAAAGCCGAAGAGCTGAAGATTGCCGTCGCCGCTCAACAGACCGCAATGGCCGACCTACGCAACCGCCGTTCTTCCGCCGCCGAAAAAATCCAAACCTTGGAAAAAGAAATCTCCGAACTTCAGCGGAAACTGGCCGACAAAAACGCCCGCCTCGAAATGGTTCACGAAGCCCGCAAAGAAGGGTTCCCCGCCGGAGCGCAGCACCTGCTGGATCGCGGCGACGAAAACATCGTCGGCCCGTTGGCCGAACAGTTTACCGCCGCCCCCGGCTTTGAAACCGCGCTCGAAGCGGTGCTTCGTCCGTGGATGGACGCGTTGGTTGTCCGCACCCGTTCCGGCGCGCGCAATGTTCTCACTCTACTGTCCGAAAGCAATCAGGGCGCCGTACGTCTACTCGCCGCCGAAGGCAACCTGCCTTCCGGTTCCGTAGAAAATTCATTGTTCGGAAAAATCTCCTGCGCCGATGAAGTCCGTCCGCTGGCCGCGCGACTGCTCGCTAATGTTTTTGTCGCCGAAACGCTTCAGGCGATTCCGCTCACTCTGCCCGCCGGCTCCGTGTTTGTCACCAAACGTGGCGAACTGCTGACCGCCGAAGGGACTGCCGAACTTTGGAAACCCGAAGAGGGCGAAATCAATCCGCTGGGCCGCCACCATCTGCGCGAACAGTTGCAAGGCGACATCCAAGCTTTGGAAAAAACGCTGGCCGATAAGCGTAAACTGCATGAGGCTCTGCGCGCCGAGCAGAACGGAACCGGCGATGCGCTCGACGCCGCTCAGCGCGAACTCGACGACCGCCGCCGCTCCCTCGCCGTACAGGAAGGCGAAAGCCAGGTCATTGCCCGCGAACTGAAACAGGCCCGCGAACGGGTCGAAACCGTTACCTACGAATTTAACGCACTGATGCAGCAGAAAGGTTCCGGCGAAGACCGCCGTACCGCCGTTGCCCGCGAAGGGGCCGAAGCGCGCGATAAACTGGCGCAGACCCGTCAGCAGATTTCGACACAGACCGAGGCACTCAACGCGCTCGAAGAACTCCGCGCCACCGTGCTTTCCGAAACCTCCGAATGCCGCGTGCAGTATTCCCAGCACGAACAGCGGATCGAATCGCTCAAGAGCCGCCGCCAGCCGCTCGAAGCGCGTCTGAAAGAACTGCAGGAGCTGATCGAAGAGCGTACGCGCGGCGTCAGCTCCTACCAGCAGCGCATCGCCCAGCTCAAAACCGCCAGCAGCGAAGCCGAGCAGAAAGTCGCGCCGCTCAGCGCCGCCGTCGCCGCAGCAGAAAAGAAACTGGCGGAAGCTCGGCAGGTACGCGAAGGCCGCACCGCCGCCCTTTCCGAACGTGAGCAGACTCTCCGTACACTCCAAAGCGAGCTGGAGGAGATGCAAAACGGTAAAACCAAACTCGAAGTGGAGCTGGCGGAACAGCGGATGCGCCACCAGAACTCGCTCGACCGGCTGACTTCAACATGGCACATCACGCCCGAACAACTTTCCCGCGAGCCCGCCCCGAAATGGGAAAACGATATCGAACCGCCGATGGAAGAAATTGAAATTCAGGCCGCCGAACACCGTGCCAAACTCGAATCCATGGGCCCAGTGAATCTCGTCGCCATTGAAGAACATGCGGAACTCGAAGAACGCTTCGCCTTCCTCAGCCAGCAGGAAGCCGATCTGATCAGCGCCAAAGACCAGCTCGTCGAAATGATCAAAAAGATCAACGCAACCACCACCGAACTGTTTAAAGATACCTTTGACAAGGTGAACGAAAACTTCGGTATCATCTTTGAACAGCTCTTCGGCGGCGGCGCGGCCAAGCTGGTACTGGTGGACGAAACCGATGTGCTGGAATCCGGCATTGAAATTATCGCTCGGCCTCCCGGCAAAAAGCTCCAGACGATTTCACTGCTCTCCGGCGGCGAACGCACCATGACCGCCGTCGCCTTGCTTTTCGCGCTCTTCAAAGTTAAGCCGAGCCCGTTCTGCGTACTCGACGAAATGGACGCGGCGCTCGACGAAGCCAATGTCAGCCGGTTTGTAAAAATGGTCAAAGGCTTCCTGACGCAATCGCAGTTCATCCTGATCACCCACAGCCGCCAGACCATTTCGGCGGCAGACGTGATCTACGGCGTCACCATGCCCAACCGTGGCGTCTCGCGGACGATGTCCATGAAGTTCTCCGACTATCAGGACTCCGACGCCGCGAAACCATAACTTTCCAAACATCGGAATCTGCGCCATTTTTATTTACGGAATTCGCTTTCTCGTGCTATATGGAAGCGTTTTTGACCCTAGGTGGAGTCTTCAAAGGAGTGCCCGTTATGAAAAATCGTATTAAAGCGTCCATTGTTCTGTCTGTTTTCGCCGCCAGCGCGGTTAGCGTTTTTGCTGCCTGGGAAACAAAAACATGCCCCGACGGACGGGTCGTTGCCCTCGCTCCCGAAGGCACCGGATACTGCGGTATAGACGGCAGAACCGTATCGGTTCCAAAAGGATGGACGAAGCAGCAGGGAAAAGACGGACGAATCATTGCAATCCCGCCGGATGGCTCGGCAAAATGCGGAAAAGACTACCGACTGATCCCTTTGCCAAAAGACTGGAGCTTTGAAGCCGGACCGGATGGACGCGGCGTCGGAATTCCTCCCGGCGGAAAAGCTGTCCTCGGAAAAGACAAGCGGTTGGTCGCCGTCCCAGAAGGTTGGACCAAGATTCAAGGATCCGATGGTCGCATGGTTGCCGTACCCCCAGATGGAACAACTGCCCTAAGTCCTGACGAACGAATCATTGCGGTTCCAAAGGGGTGGACCACAGCCGTTGGCGGAGACAGCCGCATGTCTGCGATTCCGCCGGGCGGCACTTTTGAGATCGGTGCCGACCAGCGCGCAACACCCATTCCGCCAGACAACTTCGACCTGTCGGATTATGTCACACTATATTGCGTTCTGGGTGCTCAGGCCGTATCTCCAACCGAAGAAGATAAGGAAGATGCGGTTGCGGCAGGTGACTTAAGCGAATAAATACACGATAGCTCAGAGTCTGGTTTCCCAACCGCTCTGAGCTTTTTTGTGCCCAGGCGTCATCCAAACCTTGGAA
>JADYZA010000014.1 GCA_020853375.1 Verrucomicrobiota bacterium
GCAAGATAGTGGCGATCAACGTATCCTTCACGTTCTGGTAGACCTGTCCGGTCATTTGTGAGAGTTGCTGGGGAGAAACCCGACGGCTCATCTGCATCATGTTCATCTGCACGCCCTGCATGATTTCTCCGTGGGTGATCTTCTCGCCATCAACCGTCACGACGACTTCTTCAGGGGAAAGAGCAAGCGGATTGGGCTGAATGGGCTGAGTGAACAGATCCGAGGCCTGTTGGGTTAAGTTAGCTGCTTCAGTGGCCGATGCGGACGGTGCCGCTTCTTTTGATATTTTTTTGGAACATCCGGTGGTTAAAACGGCGAGTACAGCGACTGCGGCGAAGAGGCCGGCGACTTTTGTTTGCTTGACGAGTGTGGTCATGTTCAGAATTCTCCCTGATTGTTTAATTCCCTTGCCACGCAACCCTCTGCGAGCAAGGGCGGCATATTTATATTTAGCGGGGTTTATGTCAATCCTGCGGCCTTTAAATAACATTCGGAGAGTATCGGCCATGAATTCAGCGGAAGGTTCGTTTACGTGTCAGCGATGCGGTGCCTGCTGCCGGTGGTCCGGCCACGTCTTGCTCACAGAGGCGGATATTGCACGGCTGGCGGCGGCATCCGGGCTGTCCGAAGAGGAGTTTATTGCTCGGTACACCATTCTGGCAGCCAACCGGCGGCAGTTGAGTCTGTCGGATACCTCTGACGGGCATTGTGTGTTGCTTGAAAACGACCGGTGCACTTTGTATGAGGCTCGTCCTGCACAGTGCCGAGAGTTTCCTTACGGCTGGCGGGTGGCCGAAGGCTGTCCCGCTTTGGATGAAACGAGCGCAGTTTAAGCGTTGAACAGAAGCGTCGTTTTCAAGATAATCGCCACCCTGAACTTACTAAAAAGGAGACCCTCTGCATGTCCGTAATCGAAGCCAGTGAAATTCTGAATATCCTGCCGCACCGCTATCCCTTTATGCTTGTCGACCGCATCATCGAACTCGAAGAAGGTAAGCGGATCGTGGGCATCAAAAACCTCACCTTTAACGAGCTGTTCTTTCAGGGGCACTTTCCCGGACGTCCAGTTATGCCGGGCGTTCTACAGATGGAAGCTATGGCTCAGGTCGCAGGGATTCTGCTGAATAAGATGTTCGGCGGGGAAGGGAAGATTTCTTTCTTCGCGGCGATTGATAACGCCCGCTTTCGTCGGCCAGTTGTGCCGGGCGACACGCTCCGGATGGAAATTGACATCGTCAACGCCAAGCCTCGCCTTTCCAAGGTGCACGCCAAGGCCTTTGTTGGCGACAAGCTGGTTTCTGAAGCCGATCTGATGTTCAGCTCCGCAGGGTAATTGCAATATGAGCAATATACATTCCACAGCGATTGTTGGCGACGGCGCCTTGCTCGGCGCGGATGTGAAGCTGGGCCCGTACAGCGTGGTCGGTTCAGGTGTGAAAATCGGTGACGGAACCGAGCTCATGGCTCATGCCGTCGTTGACGGCAATACAACCATCGGAGCCGGTTGTGTCATCCACCCGTTCGCCCGTGTCGGCGGCCCGACACAGGATTTAAAATTCAAAGGCGGTTCGCCCGGCGTGATTGTTGGTGACAAGACCGTCATTCGTGAATGTGTCACCATTAATGCTGGAACGAACGACGGGGAAATGACCGAGGTCGGCTCCGGTTGCTTGCTGATGGCCTACAGCCACGTCGCTCACGCTTGTAAGGTTGGTAACGGCGTAATCATCGCTAACGGCACGCAGCTCGCAGGCGATGTGATTGTCGAGGATTTTGCCATCATTGAAGGACTCTGCGGCGTTGTTCAGTTCCGCCGGATCGGCAAGATGGCCTTTTTGGGCGGCTACACCAAAGCCACCAAAGATGTGCCGCCCTTTATGATTGCCGATGGACTCGATATTGAAATCCGCGGGTTCAACAAGATTGGCATGGAGCGCCGCGGCGTATCTGAAGAGTCCCGGAATGCGATCAAAGAGGCTTATCGCATTCTTTACCGCCAGAAACTTCCCATCGCCGAAGCTCTTGAACAGATGGAAAAGGATCTTCCGTCCACGCCGGAAGTTCAACACTTGATCAATTTCATACGCACCTCAAAAGCCGGCATCGTGAGATGAAATGAAGAACAGCCAGCTAGCGGATTTATTACAGCGGACAGAGCTCTTTACACCGGAACAGGTGCAGGAGCTTCTTCCCGCTGTGGCCGAGGCGGGTGCTGGATTCACCGATACGATCGTTGAGAAGACCGGTGTTCGAGAGGAGATATTTCTCGAAGCCCTTGCCGTCGCCATGACGTTGCCCTTCATGCGTCTCGCCAAGGCCGAGATCGCGCCCGGACTGCTGGCCCGAGTTCCGCCAAAAGCCGTTTTTCAATACAATATCATGCCGGTTTCTGAAGAGGGCGGCGCGCTGTGCATTGCCACAGCAAATCCGTTGCAGCCTGGACTGATCGACGCAATGAGGCTCGTCACCGGCGGACGGATCAGGCTGGCACTCAGTCCATCGTCCGACATCGCGTCGGCGGCGAAACGTCTTTATGGCGTCGGCGCCGAAACGCTCGACCGGATGATGCAGGACGACGACCGGATCAATCTCGACGAGGAAGGTCTTTTCAAACAGGACTTGAGCGAGCTGGATCAGGAAGCATCGGTCGTTAAATTTGTGAACCAGATTATCTGGGAAGCTCATCAGAATCGCGCCACTGATATTCATATTGAGCCGATGGAAGTTGATTTGCGTATCCGTTACCGCATCGATGGGGTTTTGATTCAAACGCCGGTTCCCGCCACGCTCAAGCGCTTCCAGTCTTCGATTATTTCGCGCATCAAAGTCATGGCGAACATGGATATTGCCGAAAAGCGTCTGCCGCAGGATGGCCGCATCAGCTTGCGTATCCAAGGTGAGGAAATCGACGTGCGAGTTTCCACCATGCCGACGGTCTACGGCGAAAGCGTCAGCCTCCGTCTTCTTTTGCGCGGAAGCGGCATGATTGGCATGGACCAGCTCGGCTTGAACGCGGAGGACGGTAAAATCTTGAAAAAGATGATCACCCGTCCGCACGGAATTCTTCTTTGCACCGGCCCGACCGGTTCGGGAAAATCGACTTCGCTTTACGCCTGGTTGCACACAATCAATTCGGTCGACATCCGGATCATGTCGGCGGAAGACCCGATTGAGTACGAAATGGCCGGCGTTAATCAGGTCCAGATGAAACCGGAAATTGGACTTACTTTCGCCCATGCTTTGCGCACATTTCTACGCCAAGATCCCGACGTCATCATGGTGGGGGAAATCCGCGACCGCGAAACGGCGGAAATTGCCATTCGCGCGGCGCTGACCGGACATCTGGTTTTCAGCACACTGCACACCAACGACTCCGCCGCCAGTATCAGTCGCCTTCTCGATATGGGCATTGAGCCGTTTCTTGTGGCATCTGCCGTCGAAGGTATTGTTGCCCAGCGCCTTGTTCGCCGGTTGTGTCCGAACTGCCGCCGTCCGGTTGAGGTGAACGACGTCCGCCGCACCCTTCTGGAGAAGGAAGGATTTCCGGTGGAGGTTTTGCACCTTCATCCGATTTATGAGCCGGTCGGCTGCGACGAATGCCGCGGCTCCGGATTTAAGGGGCGAACCGGCATTTACGAGATTCTGACTGTGGATGATCATATTCGTCCGCTCATCATTAACCGGGCCGCTTCGAGCGAGATCAAACGGGAAGCCATGCGCCACGGACTACACACCTTGCGCGAAGACGGCTGGCTTAAAGTCCTCGATGGCATCACGACGATTGAGGAAATCCTGCGCGTCACCGAAGAAGACGAAGAAGAATCCGCGCTCTAGCCGGATTCGGGCTTATTCCTCGAAGGCCTGCAACATTCCTTTGAGAGCCGCCTCGGAATCCAGCACCGGACGGAAGGGAGCGGTTTCCGCTTTGTTCAAATTCCCGATCCCCCTTGTCAGCGTCTCCACCGACGTGGCTGAAATATGTTCCGGATGTTCGTAAAGATCCTCGAACAACCCTTTGACAGCCCGTCCGAGCAGTTCACGCCGCGAACCGGTCTCTCCGGCAAGAGCCTCCTGCATGTCAGTTTGCACCTTTCTGTACAAGCGGGCCAGCGCTTTGCGCTGCACTTCCGGATGCGCACCGATGGGCGGCACTTCCGGCCCGCTCCCCGGCTGAATAGAGTTTGCGGCGGCTTCCAGCGCGGTTGGAAGCGGAATGCCTGCAGCGGACAACTCCAGCGATTCCATGGTGTTTTTAATTTCAGAAAGCAACCGGTTGGGCGGGCACTGGGATTTGGTGAAGAATTTTTGAACGCCCAGCGGGCAGACTTCATCGAGCAGTTTTTGCATATGTCCGTTGGAGAAAATGATTACCGGAACATCCTTCAGT
The DNA here is from genome assembly GCA_020853375.1 of Verrucomicrobiota bacterium. Taxonomy (GTDB): domain Bacteria; phylum Verrucomicrobiota; class Kiritimatiellia; order Kiritimatiellales; family Tichowtungiaceae; genus Tichowtungia. The sequence continues at coordinate 4,388 of JADYZA010000014.1, forward strand.
TCTGAGATGGCGCGAATTTTCTTGAGAACATCCACGCCGCTCAGTCCCGGCATATTCAGATCCAGAATGATTGTGTCCGGACGCAAAGTTTCCAGCATTGAGAGAGCCTGTTCTCCGCCGTTAGCCGTTTCAACCCGGTACCCTTCACCCGCGAGTTTTGTGCGGTACAGCGTGGTCACGAACAGGTCGTCATCTACAAATAGAATCGTTTTCATGATGCGAAAGAGCAGTCAAAGTACGCTTCCAGAGCGGTTTTCGCGGCAGACATTTCATTTCTGATGCCCTCGATCTGTCCGAGAATATCCGGCGGCATTTCCTGTGCGCTCGACAGTTCCAGAGCTTTCAGCAAAGTCGACAGCTTGATCAGCCCGCAGGAAATACTCGATCCAGCGCACTTGTGTGCAATGGCGGAAACCTTTTCCTCATCACCGTCTGTGACGGCCTGATCGAGCCGGGCAAGTTCCTGTCCGGTCAAATCCAGATAGAGACGGGCTAAGTCCTTGGCGATATCTCGATTTCCGCCCGTGGCATCCATCAAGGCAGCTATATCCATATCTTTCAAAGCGTCCATGGCGCGGAATATAGGTTGCGCGCCTAGGCTTCGCAACAGGAAAAGGCCTCGGAAGATTTCCTAGCGGCCTGACGGAATAATTTTCCTGCCGGTTGCTTTTCCTCCAGAACGAGATAATCTACTGCCCTGAAAGGAAGTTCGCGTCCGGTTGATAACCCGTGGCGCGCGGTCAAAATTATGCAGAAACAAGATTGGATGGCGGTAGGAACTAAATTGCTGGGGATTTATGTCGCGGTGTTGGCTTCAATCGGAGCTGCCACGGCTGTATTGAACACGTTGATGACTCTGGTTTTTTCCGATCGGCCCGCAGGTATCGGATTTTTCAAAATGCTCGGAGTCATTTTGGTCAAAGTTCTCCTCTTCGGTTTAATTGTTCCGGCCGCGCAGGCAATTGTGGCCTGGTTGCTGATCAAGCGCACCTGCTGGTGCCTTAAAAAAGCCGGACTGGGTTGCGAACCGCCGCAGATGTAATCCGTAGGACGGGGAAAATGATTCACCCGGCACGCATTCATAAACTTAACGACAAACCCGCCCGTAACGGCGGGTTTGTTTTGTATTGGATGCAGCAGAGCCAGCGCGCCGAATGGAATCATGCGCTCGAATACGCCATTGAGCGCGCCAACGAGCTCGACCTGCCGGTCGCCGTCGTTTTCGGTCTGATGGATAATTACCCCGAAGCCTGCGAGCGGCACTACACTTTCATGATCCAAGGATTGGAAGAAACATTCCAAACCTTGGAACAGCGCGGCCTCGGCACTTTTTTTGAGCGCGGGCATCCAGTGGACGTTGCGCTTAAAGCTGGGCGGAACGCGGCACTGATCGTCTGCGATATGGGCTATTTGCGCCATCAGGCCGAATGGCGCGCCCGCATCGCCGAAGAAGCCGACTGTGAAGTGGTTGAAATCGAAAGCGATGTTGTCGTTCCTGTCGAAGTCACCTCCGACCACGCCGAATACATGGCGCGAACCATTCGTCCAAAACTCTTGAAGCGGCTGGATGAATTTCTTCAGCCTGTTCGCGAAGTGAAGCTTTCCAAACCTTGGAAACGCGGTGAGGACACCGTGCCTGCGTTCGGAAAGCTGGATAGGCCGTTCTTTCCGCATTTTAAAGGCGGAACGGTGGAAGCAAAGAGACGGCTCAAGAAGTTCATCGAAGAAAGTTTGGCGGTTTACGAAGCGCACAGCAACCAGCCGCAAACCGATGACGTTTCGGCGTTGAGCCCATATCTGC
>JADYZA010000015.1 GCA_020853375.1 Verrucomicrobiota bacterium
GAAGCGATACGCAAAATCACCGCTTCGATTCGCGCGCCGTCCAAGCATTGGAACACCAGCTTGGTTGCGCCGTCGAGTTGCGAGTCGTATCGCCCCACAAGTTCCAGACATTGGAAAAGCACCTTACCGGCCAGCTCCGGCGCCTTCTCAAGACATTCCTCGACCGGCAGAGCCTTTTTGAAAAAGGCGTTACGGAAAAGCCTCAACCTGTGAGAATCCCTGCAAAGGCTCTCCAAGGCGCTATTATATACTGGAGTCATAGGGGAAAAAGCGTAGCGTAATTTCAGGTTTCCAAACATTGGAAAAACTGCAAAATCTTTTTCCGATGTCTGGAAAGGAACAGCACCGGCTGTTGTGAATGCGTCAAAAATTACTCAAGGAGGCACCTCATGAAGAAAATGATCGCGCTATTCGGAACATTGTCCCTCTTGCAAGCCGCACCCGCTCTGGCACAAGACCATTACACCGGCGACAAATCTCATCCGCTTCAACTCGCCATTTATCCCACCGTGCAAGTTATTCCTTATGACCAGAATATCGCTGGGCTGCGTCTGAATATCGCCGGATTAAACCGGAACGTGACCGGTCTAGATGTCGGGCTTTTCAATGTAACGGACGAACGATTCCGCGGATTGGGCGTCGGCCTCGTTAATTTCGTCCGGGGCAATTCAACCGGAATGGATGTGGGCTTTATAAACCGTGTAGACGGCGACATGACCGGATTTCAGGGCGTTCCGTTTCTGACATTCTGGAATGCCGTTAATATCGTTCACGGGGATTCAGTCGGCCTGCAGGGCGGACTCTATAACCAGGCGGAAGGACTCAAAGGACTGCAAGGCGGACTGGTGAATATCGGTTACGGAACTGCCGGAGTACAACTCGGCCTTTACAATTACACCATGGATGTCAGCGGAACTCAGTTTGGACTGGCGAACGTCGCCTTTGATGACGCACACGGCGTTCAAATTGGTCTATACAACGGAGCCCGGAATTTCCGCGGTGTCCAGATCGGCGTGATCAACCAAACCCAGACTCTCGATGGATTGCAGATCGGGTTGCTTAACATCGCCTCAGAAAAAGATCACCTGCCAATCATGGTTCTGGCGAACTGGCAGTTTCAGTAACCCCTGCTCACAGCAATACGCCCTGAGGCGCCTCTTCGTCGTCGCGCCACCAGCGGCCGGGCTTCGTGTCGATATACTGCACCGACTTGGTTGTAAGACGGTTGCCTTTGGCTTTGGAGCCTTTGACCGCGAGGTCCTTGATTTTAAAGAACTGCTGATGGATCCGCTGGCCTTTGGCAGGGCGATAACGAAGGTAGAGTTCGTCGGGACAACCTTCCTGAAAGAAAAGTATTTTTGAACCTTCCGGCGCGAGCTGGTAGTCGCGATTCATGATCGTGCCGCCGAATGTGAAGCGCTTGATGTACGTCTCGCGGTCGTTGGTGTACACACAGATCATTTCCCGGTCGCGGTCGAAAATCGCATTGTACAACAGATTGCCATCGACAAAAAGTTTGTCGGGCGGAGGCACCATCCGGTAGCGGCCGTCGTCCCAGACAAAGATGAGCTTATCGAGCGAAGAGCATTTCAGGAGCGACTCGCCTTTGACACCGGAACCGACAAAGTGGCTTTCCAGATCGTGCTGAATATGGAGCTCGCTGGCGGTGAGCTCGCGAACTTCGATCTCTTTGAAGGTTTTGACCTGTGTCAGGCGGGGATAGCGGTCTTTGTATTTTTTGATGAGCTCTTTGAGATAGCGGGTGGCGTACACCGTCAGGCTCTTGAGGTTTTTTTCGACTTCGGCCAGCTCGGCGAGGATCTTTTCGATCTCCTCTTTATTCTTATTCATGTCAAAGAGCGAAATGCGTTTGATCTGAATCGCCAGAAGCATTTCGATGTCTTCATCGACAACTGGTCGGCGCAACATTTTCTTAAACGGCTCAAGTCCGTCCAGAACAGCCTGATGAACCGCTTCGTAGGTTTTGCACTGTTCGATTTTTTTGTAGATGCGGTTTTCGACAAAAATCTGCACAAGCGTTTTCGTGTGGAATGCGTCGAGCAGTTTATCTTTTTTAAGGTTCAGCTCGGCTTCGAGAATCGTCAGCAACTGCTTCGTATTCAGGTGCAGGATTTCATCGACCGTCATTTCGACTGGGCGGTTATTATGGATCACCACAATACGGCTACTGATGGCCGTTTCGCAGGCGGTGAACACATAAAGCGCCTGCTTCACCTGTTCCGGGTCGGCGCCTTGCGACAGAACCAGCTCAATCTCGACGTTCTCGGCGGTGAAATCGTTAATAGCGCGCACGGCCACTTTTTTCTTCCGCACCGCTTCTTCGATGGACGTGGTGAGCGACTCGGTGGTTTGGCCATATGGCAGATCGGTAATGATCAGTCGGTTGCCGCCGCGCTCTTCAATCTTCGCGCGAACTTTAACTTTGCCGTTTCCGTTGTCATATTCGGAAACGTCCATGAGCCCGCCGGTCAGGAAGTCAGGCAGTGCGGTGACTTTGTGCGGCGTGCGTGCTTTTTCGTGCAGGATTTCAATTTGCTCCTGGAGCAGTTCGATAAAATTATAGGGCAGAATTTTAGTTGAGAGTCCGACGGCGATTCCATCGGCGCCGAGCATGAGCAGCAACGGCAATTTACAGGGCAGAACGACCGGCTCCTTATTGCGTCCGTCATAGCTTGGAATGAAGCGGGTGAGTTCTTTATTAAACAGCTCTTCGCGGGCCAGCGGAGTGAGTCGACATTCAATATAGCGCGGCGCGGCGGCGCGGTCGCCGGTGTAAATGTTGCCGAAGTTTCCCTGTCCTTCGATCAGGTAGCCACCAAGATTGGCCAGATTGACCAATGCATCATTGATAGAGGCGTCGCCGTGCGGATGATACTGCATGGTATGGCCGACGACGTTGGCGACCTTGATGAAGCGTCCGTCATCTTTTTCGAACAGCGCATGCATGATGCGGCGCTGCACCGGCTTGAGTCCGTCTTCAACGTTCGGAATAGCGCGGTCGCAAATGACATAGGAGGCGTATTGCAAAAAATTGAAATCTACCAGTCGGCGCAATGGTCCGTGCTCAGAATCCAGCGCAAGCCGCGAGCGCTCCCCTTTTTTGACAGCAGGAGTTTCGACGGGTTCGTCCTCCGTTCCAACGGGTTTCTTTTTCGCCGCAGTTTTTTTAGCGGGCTTTTTGTCTTCCGGCTCCTCGCCGAAAAGGAATTCCTGTTCTTCGCTCATAGGATTTCTTCGTCCACTACCAGATTTTCCATGATGTACGTGCGGCGTTCCTGCGTATTTTTTCCCATGTAGAAAGTGAGCACTTCAGGAATGGAGTGGTCTTCGTCCACCACCACAGAGGTGAGCCGCATTTCTTTGCCGATAAACGCCTTGAATTCGCCGGGCGAGATTTCGCCGAGTCCTTTAAACCGAGTCACTTCCGCGCTACGCCCCAGTTTTTCAAGTGCGTCGTCGCGCTCTTTTTCGGAATAGCAGTAGAGGGTTTCCTTCTTATTGCGGGCTCGGAACAGCGGCGTTTCCAGAATCTTCAGATGTCCGTCGCGAACCAGCGGCTCAAAAAATCGCAGAAAGAAGGTGATCATCAAATTGCGAATGTGCAGGCCGTCGACATCGGCGTCGGTGGCAAGAATAACGTGGCCGTACCGCAAGTCCGCGGCCGAGTCTTCAATGTTCAGGCTGCGCATGAGGTTGTAGAGCTCGACGTTTTTATAAAGCGCGTCGCGCTTGAGATCCCAGACGTTCAGCGGCTTGCCTTTGAGCGTGTAGATCGCCTGACGATTGACGTCGCGGCAACTGACAATCGAACCGGCGGCGGACTGTCCTTCGGTGATGAAAATCATCGTGTCGTCGTGCGTCCCCTTCTCTTTACTGAAGTGTTGCTTGCAGTCTTTGAGCTGCGGAACACGGATGGAAACCGCCTTGGAGCGTTCGCGGGCCAGCTTTTTGACATCCTGAAGCTCTTTGCGCAGGCGCTGACTGTCTTTGATTTTTTCGATCAGCCGGTCGGCCTCGGGCCGGTTGCGGTGCAGCATTTCGACGATCGCTTTTTTGATGTCGGCAACCAAGTCGGCGCGGATTTCGGTATTGCCGAGTTTGTTTTTGGTCTGCGACTCAAAAATCGGCTCTTTAAGGCGGATGGCGATTGCGCCGAGAATGCCTTCTCGCACGTCGTCGCCATCGAACTTGCCGTCGGAGTATTCATTGACGGCTTTAAGCAGTCCCTCGCGAAACGCGCTGAGATGCGTGCCGCCGTCGCTGGTGTATTGTCCATTGACGAACGAGTAGTAGTCTTCGCTGAAGCGGTTGGTATGCGTGAAAGCGATTTCGAGCATTTTGTCGCGGTAGTGAAACGGCTCGTACACTTTTTCAAACTCGCTTTCGTCGGCGATCAAATCAAGCAGTCCGCCTTCGGAAACGATCTTCTTGCCGTTGAAAATGAGCGTGAGTCCAGCGTTGAGATAGGAATAGAAACGCAGGCGACGCTCAATGTGATCCTCGCGGAACTTGTAGACTTTGAAAATTTCCGGATCCGGCGAAAAACTGATGAAGGTTCCGTTATCCTCGGTCTTGGCGATTCCTTTTTCTTCCTCGTCCAGAACGCCGCGATTAAAGCGGGCCTCGACGAACTGTCCGTCGCGGTGGGAACGCGCCACAAAATAACTTGAAAGCGCGTTGACGGCTTTTGTGCCAACACCGTTGAGCCCGACGCTGAACTGGAAAACATCATCGTTGTATTTAGCGCCGGTATTGATACGCGAGACACATTCAACAACCTTGCCGAGCGGGATGCCGCGACCGTAGTCGCGCACGTTCACCGTATCTTCTTCGATGGTGATCTCGACCTTTTTGCCATGGCCCATGATGAATTCATCAATGGCGTTGTCCACGACCTCTTTGAGCAAAACATAAATCCCGTCGTCGTAATGACTGCCGTTGCCGGTTCGCCCGATGTACATTCCGGTTCTCGCCCGGATGTGCTCAAGCGATGAAAGGGTTTTGATCTTACTTTCGTCGTAAACGTGTTTTTTTTCTTCGTTGGCCATATTACTGAAAACCACCATATGTTGGGCTTTTTTGCCTTTGAGGATGCTAGGTATAGCATGCTTCGGAAGACCCCGCAATCTTAGTTCAGGCTGGGTTGTCAGCCTTTTATGCGCCCTGCGGATCTATCCTGGTGTGGCTACCAACGCGTCAGCAGGCTGGGCAGAAACCTCAACAAACTCAGGGAATCCGTTGCGTTATAATCCGCACCGTAATACTTCATGATGAAATTCACGGCATTCGTATCCTGCGGTTCATCAAACTCCCAGTCGGCGAGCAGATATCGCCTGTTGCTCTCCGTCTTGATCTGGTCTGGGCTTAACGCCTCATTGAACACCTGAAGCTCATCAATCATTCCGTTGTAATAAGAGGCTGGCCACAAGGAAACACCCCCCAGCCTGATATGCGCGTTGGCGTCCAGATGTGCTGTCCAAACGGCTTGGGCGCCGCCGACCGCGTTCAAGACTCCGTCAATATACATTTGAACACCGCGGCCGTCTTGGGTGACAGCAAGATGATGCCAGTTGGTATCGGTTATTGCCGAGCCCGAAACCACCTCCTGCAGGCTGGAACCCAGTTTGGTCTGGAAAAATATTTTGTTCGGATTGGCGCCAGTGGATGCGCACTTTTTCACCAACAGATAGTCGCTGCCAAGACTGTTGTCCGAGGTGATAAAAACCAGATCGCCTCCGGCGTTTGCCTCGCTCAACTTGAAGAACAGCTGAATGGAGCCCCGCGCAGAGGCAAGATTCGATATGGCGGCGGACTGATAATAGCTCTTCCCTGTGCCGCTGAACGACACGGCCTGCCCGATTATCCCCGGCACCTGCCGGGCTGTGTTAAACTGGTACGCTTCAGAGCCCCAGTCAAAGGTGCGTCCGTACACTTTCGTGGCGGAGCTCCCGATTCCGTTGCTGTAACTGTTCTGCACGTCATTCGACGAAAGAAACGCGCCTTTGAATATCTGCAACTCGTCAAGGGTTCCTTTGAAATCGCTCCAGGCCGTATCCCCGAGCCTCACATGCGCCGTATTCGAAACAATGTGGCCAGTCCACCACTTTGCGGTATTCGCCGATGAAGCCGGATTCCCGTTGAGATAGATTTTCAGCCCGCTGACACCATCCTGACTGACTGCCAGATGATTCCATGACAGATTGGTCACAGCCACGCTTGAATACTGATTCGAATAAACGGACCCGTTTTTCATCTGCACCAGAATTTTATTCGGGTTCGATCCGTCGGTTGACGCGATCTTCCTGATCAGAAGACCGTTGTTGTTGGTGCTATTATCCCCCGAGGTGATCCACACGATATCTCTATTCGTGTTAAGATCATCCAGCTTGAACCAGAACTGAACGGCGCCGTTGGTGGAAACAAAATCCGCGCTGTCATACGACTGGCAAACGCTGTTCGTCCCGTTAAAGCACATGCCCTGCCCGATCTTTCCCGTCACAAGAGAGACGTTGCTGGTCGAAGAATAATAGTGCGCAGAATCAAAGGTCCAATGCGCGACCGCACATTTGCTCTTAAAATTGGAGTTAACCTCGGCGGCAGACAGCGCCCGCGAATAAACACGCAGTCCGTCAAGCCTCCCTAGAAACGGTCCGCCGATTGAGCTGACCAAAAACGAATTGATGATCGGCAGATGCGCCGTCCAATAATCGGACGAAGTTCCGGTTCCCGGCACCGCCGTTCCGTTGATGTAGAACTTGGGGCCGGAACCGTCCTGCGTGAGAACTACATGATTCCATTGATCGATGGTGATCGTGTTGTTGGCGCTGTAGTAGTCCGTTCTATAAATGCTGTTTTCTTTGATGACCAGTCGCAAATTATTGCCATAGTAACGTTGCAGCCCCAGAGAGTTATTCGCATCTTGAGCAATAAAAATGAGACTGTCTGTTTCGATAGGGCCGGTCGGATAAAACCAAAACTCAATACTGCCGGTAGGCGATATATATTCCGTATCCCCTCCCAGAGAAAGGGAGTTGTTGGTTGTGCCGTCGAACAGCGCATAACTGCTCAACGGGCGCGGATTAGCGCCACTGGAATACAACTGTATCGCGACAGGAGTGACACCCTCCCTGAAGTGCCCGGAAACATCCGTGGTGTAAAGTGTCCGGATCTTATTCCAAATCGCATTCTCCATAACGGCGATATCGGGATTATATTTCGCCCAGAAATTGTATCCAGCGAGAGCGCCCTCCTGAGGGAATCCATAGGGAGGAAAGCCTTCATCCGGCGGAGCCCCATTATAGCTGTAGCCAACCCGGTACCAGCCGTTGGTTCCCGTCATATAATTTGCGGTTAACGGCTGGTTCAAATCTTTGTTGAAAGCGCCGTAAACCAGCTGGTTCGCCAGTTTTGTCATCGTGGCGTCAGTTGGAAACGAAGGGAATGAGGAATACCCCGCCTGCAAAATGGTGTAATTATCGCGGAGAGTATTAAACGTACTGATAAACCTGCGGGCGTGACTTATATCCCAGCCGACATCGTTTGCTGGCTGATGCGGAAGTCCCTGCGGGGTTGTGGCGTTGGTGCATCCGCTGTAGAAATAGTCAGGATGATCATCCCAGACGCCGACATCAAAATTCGCGCCGGTGGCCGCCTCTCCGGTGAAATTCAGCAAAGCCGAATCGGTCAACCGACTGGCAAGCAGATCGCTTCCAAGCTTTGCATACGCATAAAGAGAGGTTTTAAAGTCCGCTCCGCCCGGAATCGTTCCAGAGATTGGAATATTGGTTGAATCCTTCTGGTTCGCCGCCAGCATTTCCACAACCCCGGTGATGATGTACATATCATCATCCTTCACGGCATTCATATACGACCAATCGGTAGGACTCCCATGAAAGTCGCGGGCGTATTTGTGCTGCAGGAACTCGCTGTGATTATACAGCTGATTGGTTCCTGTATAACCATGGACACCAAAAACACCTTTTGAGGTCGCCGTGTTGGCGGCAAAAATCCAGCGCTTATAGTGATCGTTCAAAATAACCGGCACATAATTGGTTATGAACGTGTTCAGATGGGAATAACCGCCTCGCTCTGCGGGAGGAATATCCGCAATCGCATTACACATCTGAGCGAGCTGGTAAACAAACTGCGCGGAGGGAAGAACGTCTTCCGCTCCGATCGACACACCATCAACCATCTTGGGTGTATCAATCCACATGCTCGCAGGCGGCGACAGCGCATGAACAGAAAGATTATTGCTGACGCCGTGATAGGCAGGCCAGTAGGAGTAAACATACTGACTCATATTGGTTGCAAGCTTTGGAAAAGCGGCGAGATACACCTCGGCAAGTTCATCCAGCAACTGCCGGTCACCGGTGACCTTGGCATAATAGAGCAGACTCCCCGTGAACGTGCCCATATCGTAAAGCGTGTAGGATTCGCTCGTCGATCCGTCCCCGTTGACGTACGTGCTGATCTGGTCGATCAGATACTGCCGGTTGTTTTTCCAAACATTGTTAATAACACTGCGAACCTCAGGCTGAACCGAAGGCGTTGCCAGCACAACGGCAGGCGGAACGGACACGATCGAAAAAACAACTGCGGAAGAGGCCGAGACAACCACCGCCAGAAAAACCGCCGCCGAAAATATGGCGGTCATCGACCAGCCGCAGCGAAACCTCTCAGCAAACCCATTCTTCATGATGCTCACCTCTCATGCGGAAAATCTAAAGAATTTCTCAATCGGAGCTTTGCCGTTCACGGTACCACATCACCACGGTGATCAAACCATTAAACGCCCGCATTCCGCCGTCAGGCTTTATCCAGACATTGGAAATGCCGCCGAAAAGGAGAACGCTAAAGACCGAGAAATTGGATAGCCAAACCGGACAGACAGATCGCGCCGCCCGCCAGCGCATGCGTC
>JADYZA010000016.1 GCA_020853375.1 Verrucomicrobiota bacterium
ATCTTGCAGGCATAACCGTTGGTAAAGCCAAAGATAAAGGCACGTGGGAAGTCGGTTACAGCTATCGTGATATCGGTGGCGATGCCGTGGTTGCTGGTCTTAACGATTCCACCTTTGCCGGAGAAACGTGGACCGGTTGTTACGGCCACAAATTCAACGGTAAATATCAGGTCGCTAAAAACATGTCGGCTGATCTGGCCTACATTCTCAGCACAGACTGGAAAGGGCAGGCGGCGAACACCCTGCAGGCCGACCTGAACTTCAAGTTTTAGAGAAGGCCGCGCTGAGTTTCCAACCTTTGGAAAAATCCAAGGGTTGGAAACTTTCTGCGTTGTGATAATTTCCGGGCATGGAACGAAAACAAATCGAGCCCGATGTTTGGACCTACACGCTTTCCGAAGATTGGAAGGCCTCGGCGGGAAAGACCGATGCCGACAACGATTTGCTCAGTCTGAGAACGGCGAGGGCGAACGATCTTTGGTTTCATGTCCACGGGTTGCCCGGCAGTCATGTTATTTTGCGCGGCCCAGAAGGAGCGATCGCAGACTCGGCCACGATCAAACAGGCGGCGGCGATTGCCGCCTGGCACAGTAAAGCGAGAGCCGCTGGGATTGTTCCGGTCTCCTGCACCGAAGCAAAGAATGTTTCCAAACCGCGTGGCGCAAAGCCCGGCACTGTGACCATCAAGCGCGAAAAAATCATCAAAGTCCGCCCGGCACTTCCGTAGTTTTCCTGAAAGACTATTTTTGGAAGAGGGCGTCGAGATCCTCGAGACGGTGCATCATGTAGATTTTCATATCGTCAATGGCCGCATTATAGATCGCGGGGCCGAGCTTTTCGATAAATGATTCCAGAATCTGGTCGGCTTTGAAATCGCTGAGTTCTTCGTCGAAATCATCCAGAAACATGGCGATGAGCTTCTGGCGTAATAGCTCTTTTTGTTGCGGGGATAGTTTGATTTCCATTGCGGCTACTCTTAAGGCAGAAGTTTGGCGTCTTTAATCATGCGGCAGAATTCTTTTTTTGTGACCTGATGCATTTCGCCTTCTTTGGAGAACGGATGTTCCAGCGCCTTATATTTGACGGCGAGCCGCTCGCATTCGACGATCCGCAGGAATTCGCCATTTTTCTTCCAAAGCTGTCCTTGTTGTAATTTCATGCCCCCTGTTTAGCATTCTAAGGCGTATTGCTCCAGTGTTTCCGCTGGTTCGTTCTTTTTCGCACGTTTCTAATCAAGCCCTAATGATTCCCTAATAGAGCTGCCGCATATTTATGTCCGTAAAAGGTGGCCGCTGAGGGCGGATGCGAAAGGAAAGACCTCTCCTTCGGAGTCCACGAAAATATAAACAGCGTCTAATAAAGGAGAAATTCCGAATGAATAAAATAGCAGTGAGAGCGGTTGTGATCGCCGCGACCATCTTGTCGGCTCAGGCTCAGGTTCAAGTTGATGCCGGGCTTCCGGACTACATAGCCGTGCAGGGCGTTTCCGGTACGATCAAAGGGATCGGTTCCGATACCATGAATAATATGATGGCGCTCTGGGCCGAAGGGTTCAAAAAAATGTACCCGAACGCGCAAGTCGAAATTGAAGGCAAGGGTTCTTCTACCGCACCGCCCGCTTTGATTGAAGGTACGGCGACATTCGGTCCGATGAGCCGTTCGATGAAGCAGCTGGAACTCGACGGATTTGTTGCGAAGTATGGCTATAAACCGACTGAACTCCCGACAAGCATCGACATGCTGGCTGTCTACGTTCACAAAGATAATCCAATTAAAGCTCTGTCGCTGACTCAGGTTGATGCGATTTTCTCGAAGAACCGCAAGCTAGGTAATGCGGAGAACCTCACCGGTTGGGGGCAACTAGGTCTAAAAGGCGAGTGGGCGAATCTGCCAATCAGCCTCTACGGTCGTAATGCCGCTTCCGGCACCTACGGTTACTTCAAAGAAAACGCTCTCGGCAAAGGGGACTATAAAGACTCCGTGAAAGAACAGCCGGGCAGTTCTGCCGTGGTGCAAGGCGTTGCCACAGATAAGGGAGCCATCGGCTACAGTGGAATCGGCTATAAAACCGCCGATGTGCGCGCCATTCCGCTGGCTCGGGATGCCTTTTCATATCCCGTAGAACCTACTCCAGAAAATGCCTACAGCGGCGAATATCCGCTGGCCCGCTATCTGTATCTGTACGTGAACTACAAACCCGGTAGCGAACTCGATCCGCTCCGTCGCGAGTTCATCAAATACATCTTCAGCAAGCAGGGACAGATGGATGTGATTAAAGACGGGTACTTTCCTGTGCCTGCCAATATAGCCCGCAAGACATTGGAGTCTGTTGGAATCAAAGCCGGCTTCTAACCAAACAGCGGAACGAGACCCTCTAGGCGCGTTAAAAGAACGCCTAGAGGGGTGAAAAAAATGACAAAAAGTTTTACAGGACGGGCGCGGCGGAAGAAAACACACTGGAGTGTGCGTGTATCGGATCGTTTTTCAAAATCGCTGATCACGATTGGTGGAATCGGCACCATCCTCGCCGTTTCCACCGTTTTCTTTTATCTGCTTTACGTCACCATTCCTCTTTTTCGTCCGGCGCATATTAGCGGCAGCGAAACGCTGAATCGACCTGTAGTCGACAGCTCAAAACCACTTTCTATTCAGTCGGACGAATACGGACTGATGAATCGAATACTTTACGCCGACGGACGTCTCATTTGCACGCGGCTCGATACGGGTGCCTTGCTTTCTGAACAGATTCTTTTCACCAATGCCTCGCTAACGGCGTTCACCATGGATGCCGCGACATCCGAAGTACTCTGCGGCTTTTCCGACGGCTCGATTCAAATGGGAAGGATTAATTTTTTAACATCGTATGTCTCCGATAAAGATCTGCCGCCGGAATTGCAAGCGCTGGGAGAAAATGGGACTGGCGAATGGAACGGTGCACTGATTCAGCGTATTTCCGGAGAACAATTCCGTTCCATTCGCCTTTCCGCTGTTTTTGAAGAACCAATTCCTGGCGAAACTTCTGCGGCGGTGCGCCTGCTGGATCAAACGACCAGCTCCGCCGGGCAAATTTCTGTCATGCTGAATGATGAAGGAACGCTTTCTCTTCTCCGCTTCACCAAGCGCGAAAACATTATGACCGGTAAAGTGACGGTTCGTCGCACAGCCGCCTTGATCCCGTACAACTCACAAGAACGCCGTGATCCGCCCGCATGGATTTTCATTTCCGGATTGGGCGATACCGTTTGTGCGGTTTGGCGCGATGGCACACTGCTCCGCTTCGATACCCGCAATATGGCCAGTCCGTCGCTGATTGAGCGGATTGATCTAGTTCCCGAACCGGATCGCCAGCTGACGTCTCTTCAACCGTTGCTGGGCCGTGCCACACTGCTGGTGGGCGACTCGACTGGACGTATTCAAGCGTGGTTTCCCGCCTTTTCACCCAACAATTCGTCGCAGACGTTCCTGGCCCTGGCTCACACGTTTCAGGGTTCCGCCTCTGTCACCGCGCTTGCCTCGTCGTCGCGTATTCGCATGGTGGCCGCAGGCTACGCCGACGGCACGGTGGATTTATTTCATATAACCAGCCAAAAACAGCTCGCGCATCTGGTCGCTGGTGATTCGCCTGTTCAGGCCATCGCACTGACACCTAAAGACGACGGCCTGCTGGCACTTACACCTAGCCGTCTGGTGCAGTGGGGGATTGATCCTCAGCACCCTGAGATTACGCCTTCCGCGCTCTTCACACCGGTCTGGTACGAAGGATCCGCCAAGCCGGAACATGTCTGGCAGTCATCGTCCGGCACGGACGACTTTGAACCCAAGTTCGGTTTGATGCCGCTCATTTTCGGAACGCTCAAGGCGACACTGTTCTCCATGATGTTCGGCGTGCCGATTGCACTGCTGGCCGCGATTTTCACCAGCGAGTTTCTGTCGCCGCGAGCCAAGTTGCATATCAAACCCGCCGTCGAAATGATGGCCGGACTGCCGAGCGTCGTGCTGGGTTTTATTGCCGCGCTGGTGCTGGCACCGATTGTCGCCAGCATGCTCACTGTTTTCATGACGGTCTTCGTCACCGTTCCAGCATCCTTTCTGCTCGGTGCCTATATCTGGCAGCTTCTCCCGCAGCGCTGGACGCTTTTGTTGGCGCGGTTCCGCCTGATTTTTCTGTTACTGACAGTTCCGGCCGGAGTCGGTCTGGCCTGGGTGGTCAGTCCGGTGATTGAACGGCTTTGCTTCGCCGGTGACATCATGCGCTGGCTCGACGGGCAAATCGGTCAGGCGTTTGGCGGCTGGGTGTTGTTACTCATGCCTGCGACCTGCCTGATCGTCGCCTGGGTTTTCAGCTTGGTGATTGATCCTCGCCTTCGTTCACTTTCAATGGACTGGTCACGGTTGCAGTGCGCACTGATTGATCTGTTTAAATTCATGCTCGGTTGCGCCGTGGCGCTGGCGCTGGCGATCGCCTCCGCCGCACTGTTGCAGGTGCTCGGTTTCGATCCGCGTGGCGGACTGTTCGGCACCTATGTTCAGCGCAACGCACTCGTCGTCGGGTTTGTGATGGGCTTTGCCATCATCCCGATCATTTATACGATTTCAGAAGATGCACTTTCGTCTGTGCCGGATCATCTGCGCTCGGCCTCGCTTGGGGCCGGGGCCACGCCTTGGCAGACGGCGGTGCGCATTATCATTCCCACCGCAATGAGCGGCCTGTTTTCCGCCATCATGATCGGCCTCGGACGAGCCGTTGGCGAAACGATGATTGTGCTGATGGCCGCCGGGAATACGCCGGTGATGGAGTGGAACATTTTTAACGGCTTCCGCACGCTTTCGGCCAATATCGCCGTGGAACTGCCTGAAGCGGTACGAAACAGTACGCACTATCGCACACTGTTTCTCGCCGCGCTGGCACTGTTCGTAATCACATTTATTTTGAACACCATCGCGGAGCTGATTCGCATACGCTTCCGTAAAAAGGCGGTGGAGTTATGAGCTTCCAGAGTTTGGAAAATTCTGCGCCTGCGCGGCGGAAGCGCGCGAAGGTTTCGCTGTTTGCGCAGGGAGAGCCGATGATCTGGTTGACCGGCGGCGGACTGGCGATTGCGCTGAGCATGATTATCGGATTGTTGGCGCTGATTTTTTATCACGGAATCAACACACTCTGGCCTGTCGCAGTGCTTCAGTTCCAAACATTGGACGGTTCGTTGTATATGGGCGAAATCACCCGCGCCGAAAGTTTTCGCAGCAATGATGCGGAAGTTCGGGTTTTACAGCGCAGGCTGGTTCGCACTGGGAACTTCGAATTTTCGGGCGAGCATTTCATCTGGATTAATGATCACGACGTGCAAGCGATGACGCAGCCTGAGTGGGCGGTGGTGATTGAGCGCACGGCTTGGGGTCGCTTTTACGGCTTTCCGGAAAGTTTCACGTTAGCCGGAGAAACGGTGGCTATCACGCCGGAAGCCGCATGGGAAAAATTTGGCCAATATCACGGCGCTGTCAGCGAACGGCGAGAAAAAATCCGCGAACTCGAAACGAAAGAAGTTGGTCGCGTCAACCGACGGCTCGAAAAATCGCGGTTGGCTCTGCGTGCTGTGGAGATGAGTAAAGGATTGAACAGGCCGGCTTGGCAGTCGGAACATGAGAAATTTCTGGAAACGGAAAAATCCGTTACCAAAGAGTTTAAAACGCTTCAGGAGAAAATCGGTCTGTTGCGTGCGGAAAACAGCCGCTATGTGCTGAATTTGAAAACTGCGCAGGGCAAAGCCGTGGCGATGCCGTTGGAAGCCATTGTCCGCGCCTATCCGGCCAATCAGCTTTCAACCCTTGGAAAGGCGGGAATATATTTCAGCCGCTGGCAGGAATTTCTGTTTAATGATCCGCGTGAAGCCAATAGCGAGGGCGGTGTGTTTCCAGCAATCTTTGGCACGGTGATTATGACGTTGCTGATGTCGCTGGCGGTGGTTCCGTTTGGCGTGATGGCCGCGCTTTATCTGCGCGAGTATGCCCAACCCGGCGTGATCGTCAGCGCAGTGCGCATTTCCATCAACAATCTGGCCGGGGTTCCCAGCATTGTTTTTGGCGTGTTTGGCCTCGGGTTCTTTTGCTACCTGATTGGCGCTTCCATTGACGAACTGTTTTTCGCTTCCTCTCTGCCTAATCCAACCTTTGGAAAAGGCGGCATTCTCTGGGCGTCTCTGACGCTGGCGCTACTTACACTTCCGGTGGTGATTGTTTCAACCGAAGAGGCTCTGGCGGCCGTGCCGAATTCGATGCGCGAAGGGTCGTATGCCTGCGGTGGAAGTAAGTGGCAAACGATCAAACGGATCGTTCTGCCGCGTGCCATGCCGGGCATTATGACGGGCATGATTCTCGCCATGGCCCGCGGCGCGGGCGAAGTGGCTCCGCTGATGCTTGTTGGCGCGGTGAAACTGGCACCGGAATTACCCGTGGACAGCGTGGAGCCTTTTGTTCATGCCGAACGCAGTTTCATGCATCTGGGCTTTCATATTTACGATCTCGGTTTTCAAAGCCAAAACAGCGAGGCCGCCAAACCGATGGTTTTCACTACGACGTTGCTGCTTATCGTGCTTATTTTTCTTCTCAATCTGCTGGCGGTTCGTTTGCGGACCCGTCTGCGCCGTAAGTTTGTTTCCACTGCATTTTAGTCAAGGAGTGTTTATGGATGTGCAAAGCCTACCGAAAAAGAAATCGAATCGTCTTACGGAGATCGCCGCCGGGAAAACGTTCCCGACGGAGACGCACGATGTTCTGAACCGCGAAGAGCCGTTGCTGGAAGTTTCCAACTTCAATCTATCGTACGGTGCGAAACAGGCCCTTTTTGACATCAACATGATTATTCCGAAAGGGAAGGTTACTGCGCTGGTCGGCCCGTCCGGTTGCGGGAAGTCGACTTTGTTACGCTCGATCAACCGAATCAACGACTTGCTCAGCACGGTGCGGATCAACGGAGAAATGAAGCTGAATGGAGAGCCGGTTTATGCGCCGTCGGTGGATGTGATTGAGCTTCGTAAGCGAATGGGGATGGTTTTCCAGAAGCCGAATCCATTTCCGATGAGTGTTTATGAAAACGTCATTTATCCGCTACGCATTGATGGCGAGCGTAAAAAGGCCGTGCTGGATGAAGTGTGCGAACGCAGTCTGCGCGGTGCGGCAATTTGGGAGGAAACAAAAGACCGCCTTCACGAGAGTGCTCTTGGCATGTCCGGCGGACAGCAGCAACGCTTATGCATTGCCCGAGCCATTGCCGCAGAACCTGAGGTGCTGCTGATGGATGAGCCGTGTTCGGCGCTTGACCCGATCGCCACAAATAAAATTGAGGATCTGATTGCCGATCTGCGCGGCGAGTATACGATTGTAATTGTGACACACAATATGCAGCAGGCAGCCAGGGTCAGTGATTATACGGCGTTTATGTATCTGGGACGGTTGGTTGAGTACGGTGCGACCAGCACTGTTTTCCAAAACCCGCATCTGCAGGAAACACAGGATTATATAACCGGACGGTTTGGATAAAGGAGGCGTTATGTCAGTGGTTTTTATAAAAGAAGTTGAGCATCTGAAACGGCAGATTCTAACTCTCAGCGCGCAGGCTGAGGAAAGTCTGATCCTTGCGGTTAAGGCACTCTTGACCCGCGATGAGGAGCTGGCTCAGCAGGTGATCCGTGGCGATTTTGATGTGGATCAGTTTGAGGTGCAGGTGGAGGAGGAGGCGCTGAAGATTCTCGCGCTTTATCAACCGGTAGCGACAGACCTCCGCTTTCTGGCGGCGGTACTCAAGATCAACAGTGATCTGGAACGAATTGGCGATCTGGCAACCAATATCGCCAAACGCGCCGTCAAAATGTGCAACGAGCCTGCGCTTCTGGTTCCCGATGAACTTGGACGGGCGGCGGTGCGGGCCCGCGATATGGTGCATGACAGTCTGAATGCGTTTGTGAATTTTGATGCCGAACCGGCGAAAGTTGTGTGCGGGGAAGACGAGGAGGTAGATCAACTGTGCAGGCAGGTTCGCCGTTTTGTGGAAGAGCAGATTCAGAAGAATCCGGCGCGCGTTGGTTGCTATCTCGAGATGTTACTGGCTTCGCGAAATATTGAGCGGATCGGCGATCACGCCACCAATATCGCCGAAGATGTCATTTATCTGGTTGAGGGAACCATTGTGCGCCACCGCGCTGACGGAAAGGCCTGAGCAAACAGGTGACGAATGATATGACTGCTGAAAAAACACAGATTCTGGTTGTCGAGGACGAAGAGGATATCCGCGAACTGGTGCGCTACAATCTGGAGCGCGAAAACTTTGACGTGACCGAGGCTGAGTCCGGTGAGGCGGCGTTAAAGTCCCTCGCTCAGAAAAAGCCTGATCTGATTCTGCTGGATATCATGCTGCCTGGAAAAAACGGGCTGCAGATATGCCGCGAACTCAAAAAGAATAAATCCTTTTGCGATATTCCTGTTGTCATGATGACGGCTCGCGGCGAAGAGAGCGATATTGTCGCGGGCCTCGAAATCGGCGCCGAGGATTATATTGTCAAACCGTTCAGCCCAAAGGTGATGGTTGCGCGTATAAAGGCGGTATTGCGGAGAAAAGCCGCCGGAACAACGGCGGGCACCGAAGACGTTCTTCGTATTTATGATCTGGTCATTCATCCCGGCCGTCACGAAGTGAGCGTTGGCGGAAAGCCGGTTGAGCTTACGGCCAGCGAATTCGGCCTGCTTCATTTTCTGGCCCGCCGTCCCGGCTGGGTTTTCACCCGCTACCAGATCGTGGATGCCGTTCACGGAGAAGACTATCCCGTTACGGAACGTTCCGTTGATGTACAGATTGTCGGCCTGCGCAAAAAACTGAAAAAAGCGGGCGACTATATTGAAACGGTTCGCGGCGTAGGATATCGCTTTAAGGATGAGGAATAGGTATGCACACGCGGCGCATCTTCTGGCAGGTCTATCCCGGACATCTTGTTGTCACGATCTTCACACTGCTGGTCTGTTTTGCTGTTTTCACTTCCGCGCTGGAACGGTTCTACCGCAGGCAGGTCGCCGAAAACCTCGAATCGCTGGCGTTATTCTCAGCCGAACAGGTGCGCGACCATTTTGGCTCTGGTAATCCGGATTATCTTCCCGTCGTCGCCGCCCGCCTTGGAACGCAATCTCCGGCTCGCATTACGCTGATCCTTCCTGATGGAACCGTGGCTGGCGAGTCGGCCAAATCGCGCGAACAGATGGAAAATCACCGCGACCGACCGGAAGTGAAAGTTGCGATTGAAAATGGGCATACCGGCCAGTCGATGCGGTTTAGCAGCAGCACTCGCAAAGTCATGCTCTATGTCGCCGTGCCTGTTTACCGCGACGGGACGCTGGTTGGCGTGGTTCGCACCGCCATGCCGCTTTTGCGAATGAATGAGGTTCTCGGCGGAATTGAGCACAGCCTTTTGTGGGGCGGAGTCGGAATTCTTCTGCTGACAGCATTGCTCAGTCTCCTTGTTTCGCGCCGTATCTCGAAACCGCTGGAGCAGATCAAGCAAGGGGCCGAGCGATTTGCTTCCGGCGATTTTTCATACCGTCTTCACGCGCTCGGCTCTGCCGAAGTCGGGGCTTTAGCTGAAACGATGAACCAGATGGCGGAACAGCTCGAAGAACGGCTTCAAACTGTCAGTAAAGAGCGCAACCAGCGTGAAGCGGTACTTTCCAGTATGGTTGAAGGCGTGTTGGCAGTGGATACCAACGGACAGATAATCAGCCTGAACAAAGCCGCCGCGCAGTTTTTTAACGTCATTCGTCCCGAAGCAGCACCAGGCCGCGGCATCGAAGAGGTTTTCCGGAACGTCCGACTTCAGCGTTTTATCGCTGAAGTGCTCGAAGGACAAGAAACCCGCGAGTGTGAGATCATTATTCAGAATCACCAGACCGCGTGTTGCCTTCAAGCGCGCGGAACCAATCTGCTCGGGGCTCAAAACCGGCGGATTGGAGCCGTTGTGGTTTTCAATGATGTTTCCCGTCTCCGCCGTTTAGAAAACCTCCGCCGTGATTTTGTCGCCAACGTCTCACACGAGCTGAAAACACCCATCACCGCCATCAAAGGATTTGTGGAGACGCTGATCGACGGCGCGGCTAAAGACCCGGCGGAAGCGGACCGCTTTCTGAAAATTATCGCCAGACACGCCGATCGGCTCAATGCGATCATCGAAGACCTGCTCATGCTTTCGCGCCTTGAGCAGGGCGGAACGGAAGGGATCGAAACGCAGAGCATCGGGCTCTACGGACTGGTGAATTCCGCTGTTGAAGCTTGTACCCGGCGCGCTACAGAAAAACACATCGCCATCCAAGTCGAGTGCCCAGAAACATTAACCGCCGCTGTCAACCCGCCGCTTATCGAGCAGGCGCTCATCAATCTCATCAGCAACGCGGTAAAATACAGCGCGGAGGGGAAAATTGTGGTCGTCAGTGCGCGCACTGCAAAAGACGGTGGCATCGTGCTGGCCGTGAAAGATCAGGGCTGTGGAATTCAAAACGAGCACCTTGACCGGATTTTCGAACGTTTCTACCGCGTGGATAAAGGCCGTAGCCGTCAGGAAGGCGGGACGGGGCTGGGGTTGTCCATCGTTAAACACATTGCTCAGGCGCATGGCGGAACGGTGTCGGTTGTAAGCCGCTACGGCGAAGGCTCCACCTTCACCGTCTCCCTGCCTTCCAACTAAATCCTTCCAGCCCTTGGAAACAAAAAGCCGCCGGATTTTCTCCGGCGGCTTTCAAACAAGTACGGACATTGACCGCACTTATTCTGTTTATCACGGCGTGATGGAGTTTTTATCCAGAGTACGCTCCACGCGCATCAGGTTTCTATAGGTTTCCATCTTACCCTGAGCGTTGATCTGGTTTACACCGTACTTAACAAACCAGTTGTTATTGATGGTCGCTTTATTGTACGGAATGCCCCTTAGTCTCACCGCTTCATTTGTAAGAGCTTTCACGGTGTTATGATGGATGGTTATCGTATTTCCAGCGACCGTTGTACCATCACCTCGATCTGTTCCTCCATGCACGTCGAAGGCATGCCCAATGGAATTTTGTTCGACTAGGTTATATCTGGCCTCATAACTGTCGTTTTGCCACCCGCTGGCGGCGACTGAGTGACGCATGTAGTCAAACTTATTGCCTTCGACCAAGCC
>JADYZA010000017.1 GCA_020853375.1 Verrucomicrobiota bacterium
GTGGCCATCAACAGATTGTGCTGATCATCATCGAGTTCTCGCACGCAGAGAATGGCGGCCAGTTTTTCGTCGGGAGCCATCTCAATGACGTTGGCGAGTGAACGGCCGCGTGCCTGACGGCTGCCTTCCGGCACATGGTAGGCTTTGAGCCAGTACATCCGGCCCGCTTCGGTAAAGCAGAGCAGGTAGTCGTGCGTAGAGCCGGTGAAGACGTGTTCGACAAAATCTTCTTCCTTGGTGTCCATGCCGATGACGCCTTTACCGCCGCGCCGCTGCTGGCGGTAGGTGTCGACCGGAACACGTTTAATGTAGCCGGTGTTTGAAAGAGTGATCACGCACGGCTCGTCTGCGATCAGATCTTCCATGTTGATTTCGCCTTCGTCAACACACAGCTCGGTGCGGCGCGGTTCGCCGTATTTGGCGCGAATCTGCTCGAGGTCTTCTTTGATGACGCCGAAGATTTTTTCCGGATGCGCCAGCAGGTCTTCGAGGTAATCCATCAGCTTTTTGAGTTCGGCGTATTCGGCTTCGACTTTTTCGCGCTCAAGGCCGGTCAGCTGGTAGAGCCGCATATCGAGAATGGCTTTGGCCTGAATTTCGCTCAGTCCGAATTTTTCGCTCAGTCTAGCCTGCGCATCTTCGCGGTTGGTTGACTCGCGGATGATTCGGACAACTTCATCCATGTTATCCATGGCAATCAGGAAGCCTTCAAGGATGTGGGCGCGAGCTTGAGCTTTTTCGAGATCAAACTGTGTGCGGCGGGTAACCACTTCGAAGCGGTGGTCGATGAAGCACTGCAGAACTTCTTTGAGGTTCATTACGCGCGGTTTGCCTTTGTCGATGGCGAGCATGATGGAGCCGAAGGTCGATTCCATCTGCGTGTATTTATAGAGACCGGTGAGCATCACGCGCGGAACTGCGCTGCGCTTGAGTTCCACAACGAGACGGATGCCTTCTTTTCCGGACTCGTCGCGAATATCGGAAATTCCGTCGAGAATCTTATCGCGCACCAGCTGAACCATCTTGTGAATCAGCAGGGTTTTATTGAGCGCATAAGGAATTTCGCTGATGATGATGCGCGCTTTTCCGCTTTCATCTTCTTCAATCTCGGCTTTACCGCGCATTTTAATTTTACCGCGGCCAGTGGTGTAGAACTCACGAATCGCTCCGAGACCATGAACCATCCCGCCGGTGGGGAAGTCGGGGCCTTTCACAAAATCGCAGAGGTCTTCGACGCTCGCCTCAGGATTGTCAATCAGATGGATTGTGCCATCAACCACTTCGCTCAGGTTGTGCGGCGGGATATTCGTGGCCATCCCGACGGCGATACCGGTCGATCCGTTGACGAGCAGGTTGGGGACGCGCGCCGGCAGAACAGACGGTTCCATCAGAGACTCGTCGAAGTTCGGGCGCATATCGACCGTATTCTTTTCGATATCGGCCAGCATTTCTTCGGCCAGCGGACGAAGACGGCACTCGGTGTAGCGGTAGGCCGCAGCGCGGTCGCCGTCGATTGAACCGAAGTTTCCCTGTCCATCGATCAGCATGGCGCGCATCGCGAAATCCTGAGCCATTCGCACCATCGTGTCGTAGACTGCCGTATCGCCGTGCGGATGATAATTACCAATCACTTCCCCGACGACTTTAGCGCACTTGACGTACGCTTTATTGTGCGTCCAGCCGCGTTCCTTCATGGCGTAGAGAATGCGTCGGTTACCTGGTTTCATTCCGTCGCGCACATCGGGCAGGGCGCGGCCAACAATCACCGACATCGAATAGTCGATGTAGGCGCGCTGCATCTCATCTTCAATATTAATCAGATCAATACGTTCGTTCGTGTTTTCCATAAGTCGTATTCCTTAGATGTCCAGATTGGTGACGTTCAGGGCGTTGTCTTCGATGAATTTGCGGCGTGGCTCGACTTCGTCGCCCATCAAAATCGTGAACATTTCGTCGGCCTTCACGACATCATCCAGAACCACCTTGGTCATGCGGCGGCATTTCGGATCGAGTGTGGTTTCCCACAGCTGCTGCGGATTCATTTCCCCGAGACCTTTATAACGCTGAATGGCCAGCCCTTTGCGTCCGGCTTCCCGAACGGCCTTAACAATATCCATTAACGATGTGACAGGGATTTTGCTTCCTTTGTCATCAAGCTGGAATTGAGGGTTCTCGGTATCGACCAGTTGTTCGGCACCGAACCCAGCCTCATTCAAATGAGCGATGATGCCCGCCAGCGGCTTGGCGACAAGCAGTTCTCTGTAGCGCACGCTGTGTGCTGTTGGAGCGGAATTTTCAGTTTGGACTTCCGCGCCGTTCAAGGTCTGGTCGGCTTTTGCAATGATGGTCTGGAGGTCGGCCTCATCGAGGGCGAAGCGGTATTCCGGATTGCCATCTTCGCCATCGATGATCGCCATGTATGCCGGGAATACTCCGGTTTCGGAGTTTCGGTTCTTAAGGTACTCCTCCAGCGAGACGCCGCGTCGGCGGAGCTTGTCGGTGATTTCCTCGATTTTGACCAGATTTTCAAGCAGCCCACGCAACCCTTTGGTGTCGAGTAGCTGTGTGCCATCCGGCTTCTGAAGCAACAGTCCGTCGGCTCCGAGGTCTAAAAGAATCCGTGTCAGGTGTGCGTCGCTCTCCACATATTCTTCGCGCTTGCGGCGGGTCACTTTGTAGAGCGGCGGTTGGGCGATATACACATAGCCGTGCTCGATGAGTTGCGGCATCTGACGGTAGAAGAAAGTCAGCAACAAGGTTCGGATGTGTGCGCCATCGACGTCCGCATCGGTCATGATGATAATTTTGTGATAACGCGCTTTGGCTATATCAAAATCGTCCGAGCCGATGCCGGTTCCGATCGCGGTGATCATTGTGCGGATTTCATCGTTGTTCAGCACTTTATCGAGGCGGGCTTTTTCAACGTTGATCACTTTACCTTTCACCGGAAGAATCGCCTGATACTCGCGTTCGCGGCCCTGTTTGGCGGAACCGCCTGCGGAATCACCTTCCACAATGAACAGCTCGGTCAGCGCCGGATCGCGGCTGGAACAGTCGGCCAGTTTGCCGGGGAGTCCGCCGCTTTCGAGCGCGCCTTTGCGGCGGGCAAGGTCGCGCGCCTTGCGCGCCGCACTGCGAGCGCGAGCCGCGACAACGGCCTTTTCAATAATCGTGCGAGCGACAGACGGATTTTCTTCAAAATACGTTCCCAGCTCTTCGTTGACGATTTGCTGAACGATCCCCTCAATGTCGCCATTGCCGAGTTTGGTTTTGGTCTGCCCCTCAAACTGCGGGTCGGAAAGTTTCACGCTGAGAACGGCGGTAATTCCTTCACGGATATCGTCGCCGCCCATCGCCTGCTTATCGTCTTTGATCAGCTTGTTGTTTTTAGCGTACTGATTAACCGTGCGGGTCAGTGCCGCGCGGAAGCCGGAAAGGTGGGTTCCCCCTTCGAACGTGTTGATGTTATTGGCGAAC
>JADYZA010000018.1 GCA_020853375.1 Verrucomicrobiota bacterium
CATCTTCTTCGGCCTCTGGCCCGCCATGAAAGCCTCGAAACTCGACCCGATCGAAGCCCTGCGCTACGAGTAGTTTTCCATGGGTTGGAAAGCGTTACGCGACTTGACTGCCGGAGCTTCTCATAGATAATGCCACGGTTGTTTTCGGAGCGCTTTATATATGATCAAAGTTTCCAATCTAACCAAACAGTTTGCGGGCCACACGGCGGTGGACGATGTGTCGTTTGAGGTGAAGCGCGGAGAAATTGTCGGCTTCCTCGGCCCGAACGGCGCCGGCAAAACCACGACGATGAGAATGCTGACCGGGTTTCTGCACCCGACGCGCGGTGCGGTGGAAATCGCGGGTTGCGATGTGTTCGAAAATCCAATCGAGGCGCGCCGCCATATCGGTTACATGCCGGAAAGCTGTCCGCTCTACACCGAGATGCGGGTGGATGAATATCTGACGTTCCGCGCGCAGATCAAAGGCGTGGAGCGCAAAGCCATCCGCTCGCGGCGCGACATTGTGAAAGAACAGTGCGGACTGACCGATGTTGGCCGCCGGATCATCGGCCAGCTTTCCAAAGGCTACCGCCAGCGCGTCGGCCTCGCTGACAGCCTGCTCCATGATCCCGATCTATTGATTCTCGATGAGCCGACGGCAGGGCTCGATCCAAATCAGATCCGCGAAGTGCGCGAACTGATCCGCCAGCTGGCCGAACGCCATACGCTGCTGCTTTCAACCCATATTCTTCCAGAGGTTGAAATGACCTGCCGCCGAATTTTGATTATCAACAAAGGTAAGATTGTGGCGTCCGACTCGCCGGAGAGTCTGCAGAAACGGCTGGAAGGCGACATTTTAATCAGCGCGGAAATCGCCGGAGATCCCGCCGTGATCGAAGCGACGCTGAAACAGATCGGCACGGTGGATGTGGTGGATCATGAGGCGCTGGGCGACGGTTGGAACCGCTACCGGATTGATTCCGCTTCGCCCGATATCCGCACACAGGTTTTTGAATGCGCGGTTTCCAAAGGTTGGAAACTCCGCGAGCTGCATTTGGAAAGCCGCTCGCTCGAAGATATTTTTGTGTCCATCATCCGCGACGATAAAGCGGCGGGAGCAAAACGATGAGAACTTTTCTTGCACTCTGGAAACGGGAGCTGTCGGCGATGTTTCTGTCGCCGATCGCCTATGTGATGCTGATGTTTTTCCTGCTGGTGACCGGCTGCGGTTTCTACTGGCTGGTGAAAGAAAATCTGGAAGTGATGCGTTCTGTGCAAGGGCTGATGGTGGTGATCTGGGCCTGCATGCTGATCACGGTGCCAGTTCTGACGATGCGTACCTTTGCCGAAGAGCGGAAAAACGGAACGTTCGAAACGCTGATGACCACGCCTGTAACCGACGCCACCGTGGTTGCGGCGAAGTTTTTCGGCGTTCTCACGTTTTTTATTGTGATGTGCCTTCCGACCCTGCTTTATCTAATCATCATCCGCCTGCTGGCGCCTGAAGCGGCCCATCTGATTGATGCCGGCCCGATCGTGGGCGGCTATCTGATGGTCAGTCTGGTCGCCGCCGCGTTCATTGCGCTGGGCATGCTGGCCTCGGCGCTGACTTCAAATCAGATTATCGCGGCGATTTCGACGTTCTCGATCATGAGCATTTTCTTTTTCGGCGGACTCTTTGAGCCACACCTTTCAAAAAATCCGATGGTGCGCGAAATCGGAGGCTATCTGTCTTCCGCACTGCACCTGCTGGAATCCGCGCGCGGCGTTTTTGATTCCCGCTCGCTGGTTCTTTATTTGAGCGCAACCGTCTTTTTCCTTTTTGCAACGGTGAAGGCAGTTGAAGCCCGCCGCTAAAGCATGGAACATCCCATCATGAAAAACCGCAGACATCGTTTATGGATTACACTGAGCACCGGCGCCGCCCTCCTGCTGGCGCTGGCGGTCACGCTGATGGTTAACTACCTTTCGTTCCGGCACTACTATCGGGCGGATTGGAGCCAGACCCAGATGTACAAGCTGTCCTCCAAAACCACCGGTCTGCTCGAAAGTCTGGATAAACCGGTTGAGATCACCGTGTTCTTTCAACCCGGAAACGTGCTCTACGAAGACATTCATAACCTGCTGCGCGAATACCAGTTCCACAGCAGCCGTCTGAATATCCAATGGGTCGATCCAGACCGCGATATTTCCCAGACCGAAGAACTGGCGGTGAAGTATCAAGTGACCGAGCCCAATGT
Organism: Verrucomicrobiota bacterium; assembly: GCA_020853375.1. Taxonomy (GTDB): domain Bacteria; phylum Verrucomicrobiota; class Kiritimatiellia; order Kiritimatiellales; family Tichowtungiaceae; genus Tichowtungia. The sequence goes on from JADYZA010000018.1 coordinate 2,223, forward strand.
GGTGGTGTTCAGCTGCGAAGGACGCAGCAAGTATGTCCGCGTTGACGAAATCGCCAATATCGACAAATCCAGCGGCATTGAACGCATCATCGCATTCAAGGGCGAGCTGGCTTTTTCATCCGCCATCCAGGGCGTGGTTCAAAAAACCGTTCCCGTGGTTTACTTCCTGACCGGCCACGGCGAACGCGACACAGCCAGCTTCGACCGCCGCACCGGCTTCTCCGGAGCCGCCCAGTTAATCGAACGCGACAACATCACTGTGAAACAACTGCTGTTGAGCACCGAAAAGCAAATCCCCGCCGACTGCGCCACGCTGATTGTTGCCGGAGCCCCGAAAAATATGTCCAAGGCCGAGGCCGACCTCATCGCCGTCTGGCTGCGCCGCAGTGGACGCCTGATGCTGCTGGCTGACGCCGGACAATCCGCCTTCGGCCTGGAAAAGCTTCTACAGGAATGGGGCCTGATGCTCCGCAACGATATCGTGATCGATCCCGACCGCACACTGACGGGCAGCGAAGTGTTCGTTTCCTCGTACAACCGCCACGCCATCACCGCCAAACTCGGAACCACTGCCGCCATTTTTCACATGCCCCGTTCTGTTGAAGCAGACTTCTCTCAGGCGAAGCCCACCTCGGCCGACCGACCGCTAGTGACTCCACTGGCGCTCTCTTCCAAAAACAGCTGGGCGGAAGCTCAGCCCGATCAGGTTCCGGCGAAATATGATGTCGGCACCGACGACCTGAAGGGGCCGATATCGATGGCGGTCGCGGTCGAAAAAGGCGATACCGCCGGATTGCTCGACATGCACATCCGTCCGTCGCGGCTGGTCGTTTTCGGAGATTCCGGCTTTATTTCCAATAGCGGCCTGACCGGCGGCGATGCCAGCCTCTTTATGAGCTCGCTCAACTGGCTGCTCGACCGCGAACAGCTGATGGCTATTGTGCCGAAAGCCGTCGATGACACGCGCCTGAAACTCTCGCGCGAAAAAGTCCGCGCGCTTTTCTGGTGCACTGTGGGCGTCATTCCGGCGCTGGCGGCAGGCCTTGGCACCGCGCTTTGGTTCCGGAGAAGAAAGTAGTTTCATGAAACGCAAAACAACCAACTGGATGCTTTTAATCGGCGCGGCGCTGCTCGGCGGGTTTATCCTGATTTTCGAGCATAACAGCGAAACGTCGGAACAGCAGGCGGGAATAGCCCGAACCGTTTTCTCGGTTTATCCGGAAAACATTGAACGGATTCTGCTGGAGCGCGACGGAGTACAGATTGAATGCACCAGAAGCGGCGGCATCTGGCGGCTCACGAAACCGGCGGACGCTCCACTCGATTCCGGGCTGGTCGACAAAATGATCGCCGGACTGGCGCGTGTTGAACGGGGCGAACTCATTACCGCCAAAACCCTGAAAGAACGGAACCTCACTCCGGCCGACTACGGATTCGATGCTCCCCGCGCGCGCATCACGTTCAAAAACAACCGTGGCGTTTTCGTCTGGCTGATTGGCCGCAACGCGCCGATCGGTAAAACGCTTTATGTTATGCCGGAAGGCGGCGGAGACATTATTTCGGCACCGAACACTCTGCTCAACCTCATCCCGCAGGATCCTTCATGGATCCGAGACCGGACGCTTTTCTCGGGCGAAATCGCCGCAATCCGCGGGCTCGATCTGCGACGCGCTGGCGGATTCCTTCAGTTGCGCCAGCCGGAAGGCAACGGTTGGGTGATTCAGCAACCGCATGCCGGACGCGCCGACAAACAGGCCGTGCACGCATTGATCGAAAAAATATTTTCCGGCCGGATCGCCGCCTTCATCAGCGATGAAAAAACCGATCTGACCGCCTATGGACTGGAAAAGCCGGTCTGCGAGCTGACCTTCTTCA
>JADYZA010000019.1 GCA_020853375.1 Verrucomicrobiota bacterium
ATAACAGCGCCCAGATGTGTGGTGAGCAGGGTGGCGGCAATGAACTCGGAGTCTCCGCTGAACCGTTCACTGAAGATTAGGCTGGATACCGCCGCCGGCATCACCGCAACGATCGTCAGTATGCCGCGCGCGGTTTCTCCCATTGGAATAAGACGTAGAATTAAAATAAACACGACGGGAACCACCACCAGGCGGAGCGCCGAGACAATCCACACATGCCGATCCGTGACCGCTTTGCTGCTGAGCGTGGCGATCCGGCTTCCGGCAACGATCATCGAGATTGCCACGGTCGCCTTGCCGATGGTTTCGGCTCCAAAGTATGTCAGTTCAAGAAGGCGCTGTAACAGAGCGTTTTGTGGAAAATTCCACGGCGGAAGATCTCGAATACAAATCCAGATGATGGAAACAATCAGCGTAATCAGTGGCGGGCCGAACATAATACGCAGGCCGTCCGAAAACTTACCGGAACGGTTGAAAAGAAAAATGCCAACGGTCCAGACGATCAATTCAAATCCCATCGAGGCGAATACCAACAGAGCAACGCCTTCCGTTCCCCAAAGAAGCATAACCAGCGGCAGCGGAAGGAACATATAGTTGTTAATTGTGCTTTGGAAAAGAAAGGCCCCGGCGCGGCGCGGATCAATTCCCTTCATCCAGCGCAGAGTCAGCATTCCGAGCGCCAGACCGACTCCGGCAATCACGACAGTCATTGCCGGTAGCATCCAGTTAAGAGCCAGCTGGTGCGGGTTCAAACGTGTGATGGAATAGAAAATCAGGGCTGGGTAAATAACCGAAACCATGAGTCTCGTCATCTCCACCGTGCCGGTGTCGCTGATGATGCCGCGTTTACGCGCCACCCAGCCGATGGTCATCAAAATGAGAATAAAAAGGATCTGAAGGACATAGTTCATAGAGGCTTATCATCCGTGACAGTATTTAATTTGCACGCCTTTAAGGAAGTTGCGCAACAGCTGGTCTTTGCATTCGCGGTAGTGTTTGTGATCGGGCTTCCGGGAAAACGCGCTGAGTTCGTGTTTGCTGATCGGCATATCGGCAAGGCCCATAATTTCCAGCACATCTTCTGCCTTCAGATTTAGTGCGATACGCAATTTCATCAAGATGACGTTATTCGTCAGAATCGTTTCCGGTTCGGGTTGCGGACCGTCTTTTTTTCCGCGCTTATCGATAATGAATCCGTTCAGAAAAGCCGCCAGCTGAGCATCGCTGCATTCCTGATAGGCCGGATCATCGTCTTTTTTTAGCCAGACATTGATCTGCTCCCAGGTTGCCGGATGCTCTGCCAAGGCGAAGAGAGCGATCACTTTTGAATCCTTCAGATCAAAGGTGTAGCGGAGGCGGCGCAAAATGTCGTTATTTCTCATAGGGTCAGTCCAGTTTGTGGTCGAGCATGGTTTTGTGGTCGAAAGTGAATCGCCCGATAAATTTTTCACCGGCGAGCAGTCTTGGATACCAGATCGGATCGTCGGCCCACATGTTATGCCACGGAAGGTCATCAACAGGAAACCAGACAGGAATCGCCTCGTCGGTTTCGGTCGGAGTTCCGGTAAAGGCTGTCGCGGTGAAAACCTCGCCGTGAATGCTATGCCCGTCAATGAACTGAAACATCAGCGTGCCAACGTGAGCCGGGTCAAGCGGCGTAATGCAGAGTTCCTCCTGCGTTTCGCGGATGGCGCACTCCAACGGAGTTTCGCCAGCTTCGAGTCGTCCGCCGGGAGCGTTGTAATAGCCAGCACCGAACCCACGCTTCTTATGAATCAACAACAGTCTTTCGTTCTGCCGGATAAACATCAGCGTGGCGCGCTCCTTGGGATTCCAGTTCTCCCAGTCAACCTCTGAAACTTTATTCATAAATATTTTCCCCACGAATCACACGAATAGTCACGAATGGGTATTTTAAAAGTCGCATAAATGGGCAGTTGTATTTGTGCAGATTCGTGTGATTCGTGGACTATATCTCTGCTGATTTCTCTATTTTCGGCGAAGCGTAGAGATCGATCTTTCCGAGAATTCCTTCGAGGCCGCCGTTGTTGAGTTCCTGTTTCCATTCCGGTTTAAGGCCGACCTTTTTCAGGAGCTGGCGGTCTCCGGCGTAAACAAAGGCGGTGCAACCAGTGCAACGCTGTTTCAGAAAATCGCCGAACTCTTTCATTAGTTTTTCCGCCGACTCGCGGTCGCCCAGACGAACGCCGTAGGGTGGGTTGACGACGATTGTGCTGTTTCCAATGCTTGGAAAACTGAAAACGTCTTTTTCCGAACATTGGAAACGGTCCTTGCAACCGGGAAGATTATTCAGGTTGGCGCGGGTCGCACGGACAGCGTCTCTGTTTATATCGCTGCCGGAAAGCAGTCCGGCGGGCAGGGGCCGCATCAAGCTGTCGGCTTCCGCTTTTACTTTTTTCCAAACCTTGGAATCAAAGTCCGGCAAGCGTTCAAAACCCCACTGCGATTTGCGCAGATAACCTGCCGGAATGCGGCAATAGCTCATCGCGGCTTCGCAAAGCAGGGTGCCGGAGCCGCACATCGGGTCGATCAGCGGACGTTCGCCGTCCCAGCCGGAGAGGTGAATAATGGCCGCCCCCAGTGTTTCCTGCATCGGAGCTTCCACGGAAACGGTGCGGTACCCGCGCCGGTGAAGCGATCCGCCGGAAACGTCGATGCTGAGCGTCGCACGGCTGTTACGAATGAACAGATGGATTCCAAGGTCAGGATTTTGAATATCCACATTGGGCCGCCCGCCTTCTTTATTGCGGAAAAAATCGCAGATGGCGTCTTTCACTTTCAGCGCGGCGTATTGCGAGTGGGTCAACGACGGCGTGTTGGATGTGACGGCATGCACCGCGAAGGTGTCATTGACCGTCATAAACTGACTCCAGTCCTGCTTGAGTGCCGTCTGGTGGAGATAGTTGTCGCTGTGACAGTCAAAGGTGACCAGCGGCGCGAGGACGCGGACAATCAGCCGCGCCGTGTAGTTGATGCGGTAAAGCACCTCGTGGGAGGCTTCAAAATGCAGGCCGCGGTAGGCTTCGATGATGTTGGTCGCGCCGAGACGTTCGAGTTCGGCTTTGGCAATCTCTTCAAATCCGGAGGCGATCTGGGCGAAATACTGTTTGTGTTGTTGGTATTGGAACATGGAAACAGCCTATCAGCATCTGGCGGGATGCTCAAAGGCTGTTTCCGTTATTTGTTATTGGTTATTGGGTTGCCGGTTACTAACATCCCGACACTCAAAATGAACACGCGTTACAAACTGACAATCGCTTACGACGGGACGAACTATGCCGGCTGGCAGGTTCAGCCGGGCAAGACGACCGTGCAGGGCGAAGTTGAAAACGCCATTGAAAAAATGACGGGGCGGCACATCCGTATTCACCATTCCGGCCGCACGGATTCCGGAGTTCATGCCAAAGGACAGGTCGCTCATTTTGATCTCAAAGAACCGGTGGACACCGGACGGTTCATGAACGGATTGAATGCTCATCTCGACTACGACATCCGCGTTATGAAGATGGAAAAGGTGCGCTCCGACTTTAACGCCCGCTACGACGCCGTCAGTAAGGAATACCGTTACTTTGTCTGGAACGGCGACTCGGTTCCGCCGGAACTGCGACTCTACCGCCTTCACGAACGGCGCAAACTGGACATCAAAGCGATGCGTATCGCAGCCGAACAGATGATCGGGAAACACGACTTTTCCGCCTTCACCGCCAACCCGCACCGTGAGATTGAAGGAACGGTTAAAACGATTACCAAGATGACCGTCAGCCGCACGAGGGAAGGGGATTTGACGATCTGTGTCGTCGGTGAAGGGTTTCTCTACAAAATGGTACGCACCATCACGGGATTCCTGCTTCGCGTTGGAATCGGAGAATTACAGCCGGAAGATGCCCGCCGCTTTCTAAAAGCCGGTGCGCGTACCGGCGAAATCCCCACCGTCAAACC
>JADYZA010000020.1 GCA_020853375.1 Verrucomicrobiota bacterium
CAGCGCGTCGAACAGCTTACGCTCCGAATCCAGCGCCCCGACCCAAAAAATATCCTCTTTGATTGTTTTTTTACTCACGTGAATTCCTCCGGTAAATTGATGTCCACAGTTTCCATAGAGCGCCCGCCGTTTACAATCCTGGAATACGGCGAGTTATCTCAAAGCCGTACACGCCATACGGAATCCGCCGCACATAAAACCGAAACAAAGGCTTCACTCATCCGCCGGAAGCAGTATAGTGCCGCCTTTGCTGGGGGTGCCCAAACGGGCTGAGAAACCACCCTTTGAACCTGTGCGGGTTATGCCGCGAAGGGAAGCGAACGGGTCCTTTTACCGCTCTCTTCCCATGTTTGGAAAGGAATAGAGCGATGACACAGACTTCAGATTACGGCCCGTTTTTCCCGCACTCGCGGAAAGTGTACGTCAACGGCACCCAACCCGGCGTGCGCGTCCCGTTCCGTGAAATTGAACTCGCGCACACCATCAACCACGACGGCACTGAAAACCGCAATGCGCCGATTCGTGTTTACGACACCGCCGGACCGAATACCGAAGGTCCGCTACCCGCCCTGCGCGCACCATGGATCGCCGGGCGGAACCATGCCACACAATTGGAATATGCCCGCGCCGGAACCATCACGCCGGAAATGGAATTCGCCGCCATTCGAGAATCAGTCGCCCCGGAATTTGTCCGCGACGAAATCGCCGCCGGACGCGCCATTATTCCACTGAACCGCAAACACCCCGAAGCCGAACCGATGATTATCGGCCGAAAATTCCGCACCAAAATCAACGCCAACATCGGCAACTCCGCGCTCGGCTCCTCCATTCCAGAAGAGCTCGAAAAAATGCGCTGGTCAATTCTCTGGGGTGCCGACACCGTCATGGATCTTTCCACCGGCAAAGACATCCACGAAACGCGCGAGGCGATCCTGCGCCACTGCCCGACGCCGATCGGCACCGTTCCGCTCTATCGGGCGCTCCAGAAAGTCGATGGCGACGTCAACAAACTCTCGTGGGAAGTCTACCGCGACACACTCATCGAACAGGCCGAGCAAGGCGTTGACTATTTCACCATTCACGCCGGCGTTCTGAAAAAACATGTTCCGCTCGCCGCCAAACGACTCATCGGCATCGTCAGCCGCGGCGGATCCATCATGGCGCAATGGATGCAAAACAAAGGACAAGAAAGCTTCCTCTACACTCACTTCGAAGACATCTGCAAAATTATGCAGGCCTACGACATCACCTTCTCGCTCGGCGACGGACTGCGCCCCGGCTGTCTGGCCGACGCCAACGACGAAGCCCAGTTCGGCGAACTCAAAACGCTCGGCGAACTCACGCAACTCGCATGGAAACACGGCTGTCAGGTCATGATCGAAGGCCCTGGCCACGTTCCAATGCACCTCATCAAAGAAAACATGGATCGACAACTCGAAGACTGCTTCGAAGCACCATTTTATACTCTCGGCCCGCTGGTTACCGATCTCGCCGCCGGATACGACCATTTAAACAGCGCCATCGGCGGCGCGCTGATCGGCTGGTACGGCTGCGCCATGCTCTGCTACGTCACACCAAAAGAACATCTCGGCCTGCCGAACAAGGAAGACGTCCGCGAAGGAGTCGTCGCTCATAAAATCGCCGCGCACGCCGCCGACCTCGCCAAAGGAATTCCCAATGCGCAGGATCGCGACAACGCCATCAGCAAAGCCCGCTTCGAATTCCGCTGGGAAGACCAGTTCAACCTCTGCTTCGACCCAGAACGGGCGCGCCGCTTCCGCGAACAGTCCATGCCGCCAGGTGAAAAATTCGACGTCAAACAGCGCTACTGCTCCATGTGCGGCGAAAAATTCTGCTCCATGCGCATCAACCACGACCTGCGGAGAGAAGGATGAAATCTGAGACCTGAAACTTGAAAAATGAATTCCCCTTTCAGGCTTCATCCTTCATATTTCCGCTTTCTCTTCACGCTCCGGTAGCTCAGCTGGACAGAGCAACGGTTTCCTAAACCGTAGGTCGCGGGTTCAAATCCCGCCCGGGGTACCAGTCCGCAGAAACCGCAAAATACACACCGACCGCTACGTCCGGAACACTTGCCAAAAAATTCGGCTTATTTTTCCAATGTTCGAAAACTCCCGCTTGCACATTCGTCCGGCTTCATTAATGATTCATCGGTCTTTACACCCCGGTAGCTCAGCTGGATAGAGCATCGGATTTCTAATCCGACGGTCACAGGTTCGAATCCTGTCCGGGGTACCAAGTCAAAAATGAACGGGGGAGTGTTCCTAAGGTGAATCATTCGTGGGTGGAAATTAATCTGGAGCGGCTTAAGCAGAATATTCGCACCCTGAAAGCCTCTGTTTCGCCTGAAACAGCTGTGATGTTTGTTGTGAAAGCGGATGCTTACGGACACGGGCTGGTGCCGGTGGCTGAAGCCGCCGCTCAGGAAGGTATCAACTGGTTCGCGGTCGCTTTTCTCGATGAAGCACTTAAAATCCGCGCGGCTTTGCCAGAGGTTAACATCTTAGTGCTTGGTCTGGTTCTGCCAGAGCACGTCGGCGAATTGCTCGAAAAGAGGATTTTTCCCGTCGTAACCAGTCTCGAACACGGACTGGTATTAGCCGAGGCGGCGCGAGAAAAAGGCCGAGTGCTGCCAGTTCATTTCAAAGTGGATACGGGTATGGGGCGACTGGGCGTTCAATGGAACGAGGTGGCCGAAGTGGTCAAGGTGCTGGATAAGGCAGGCGGGCTGGAGTTGGTCGGAGTTTGCAGTCACTTCGCCCGAGTCGATCCGGATCAGCCGGATCACGCATCGACTCAGGCCGAAAAATTTTACGAAGCGCTGAAGTATTTGCCTGCAACAGTTTTCAAACACCTTTCTAGCAGCCGAGCGGCGCTATATTTTCCAAGCTGGGATCTAAATGGAATCCGGCAGGGCATTGTGCTTTACGGTTACGGCGCGAATGATTCCAAGGGGCGATTTCAAACTAAACCGATTCTTCAGTGGAAAGCGCGTGTGGCTCAGGTCAAAAAAGTTCCGGCTGATTTTGCGGTCGGCTATTACGGCACATATCGAACGGAATATCCGACACAGATTGCCACACTGGCTGTTGGTTATGCGGACGGCTATAACCGCGCGTTAAGCAATAAGGGCGATGTATTGATCGGCGGACGGCGTTGCGCGGTGGTCGGACGTGTCAGCATGAACTGGATCACGGTGGATGTCGGTCCAAACAGCCTTATAAAAGTGGGCGACGAAGCCATTTTGATTGGCGAACAAGGCGAGGAAGCGATCTGGGCGGACGAGCTTTCGAAAATATGCCGGACAATTCCGTACGAAATACTGACGAGCATCAACGCTTCGCTCGAACGCCGGTACGCCTAAAGATCCTTCCCAAACCAGCGGCGGGACGTGCCAATAATGATGCAAAGCCCGGAAATTAAAAATCCGGCCACCAATGCAATCGCTCGGTAGTGCTGAATTTCCACATCATATTCGGCAGGCTTAAGCAGAACATAAACGGCCAATCCGATCGAGAGGGACGCTCCCGAAACCCACCACAACCATGCATATCGATTCGGTTTAAACATAAACATCATGTTGGAGCCACACTACCGTTTTGTTATTTTTCCACAAGTTAAAATCATTTGCTGGGCAATGATTGGAAGCCGTTGCCGCAAAGATATTCCATCCGCTACGGCTTTTCCGAAGTTTGGAAAAAGTGATTCCATACATTGGAAGCGGCATTAAGGGCGCGGGCACGGTGTGATATCTTATTTTTCACCTCGCTCGACAGTTCAGCAAACGTCTGATTGTAGCCCGCAGGTACAAAAAGCGGGTCATAGCCAAAGCCCTGACTTCCTCGCGGCGTTTCAATAATCCAACCCTGCACAGAGCCTTCGACTGTTTGAGGGTTTTGACCCGGCAAGGCCAACGCGATAACAGTGCGGAACTGAGCTCGGCGGTTTTCTTTACCGGCAAGTTCGCGCAACAGCTTCAGATTATTGTCGTGATAACTACAGCCTTCGCCGGACCAGCGGGCGGAATAGACGCCCGGAGCGCCGTTTAAAACCTCGACCTCAAGGCCAGAATCATCGGCCAGCGCAGGTAGTCCAGTGGCTCTGCAGATTTCCACGGCTTTTTTAATCGCATTAGCCTCCAGCGTATCGCCGTCTTCAATAACATCCGGAATTTCCGGAAAATCAAAGGCTGAGCAAACATCCAACCCTTGGAAATTGAAGATCGCATGAATTTCTTCGAGTTTGTGCGGATTGCGTGTGGCAATAACAAGTTTCATAAGACAGAGTGTGGAAACTAAACAGGTAAATATCAAGTAACAGGCCCCTCTTTTTTCAAGGCATCATTCAAATTCAGATGAAATGTTCTATATTTGTCACGCTTGACTTTTCCGGCGCATCCAGCAACATCTGCGACATCCTATCGAAACGCTTTCTCATCGGTCTCGCCGGGCGTGTGCCCGCGCTGGTTAGAAAGTAAGTTTTATTGCGATTGGATATGTTCAAGTGAGGTGTATATGAATTGGATGAAGAGTGTTTTGTCCGTTACCGTTCTTTCCGCGTGTGTTCTTTTCACGGGTTGCCGTTCATCGAAAATGCCATTGACTCCTGCGCAACAGGGTGCGTTGGTCGGCGGTGCTGGCGGCGGAACCGTCGGGGCTGTCTGGGCCAATAATGCGGGTAGCCTTAACAGCTGGCAGGGCGCCGGAGCTGGTGCGGTTGCTGGGGTTGCTGCTGGTGCTCTCATCGGTGACGCTCTTGACGAATACGCATATGGCAATGCAGCCAACATGAAAGACAAAGAAGGTCAGATTAACGACCTCCAGCGTCAACTCTCCGCTGCTGAAGAAGAATTGGCTAAGCTCCGCAATCAGCCCGGCATGGAAAATGTACAGGTTGAAGCCGTCAACGGCCAACTCCGTTTCACTATCCTGAACGAAGTGCTCTTCGAGCCAGGTAAAGCTGAACTGAAACAGGGCAGCAAAACCACAATCGACAGCGTACTGGCCATTATCGAGAAGGACTTCGCTGATCGTGATGTTACCCTCGAAGGTCATACCGACAGCGACCCGATCCAGAAATCGAAATGGAAAGATAACTGGGAACTTTCCTACAACCGTAGCATGTCAGTTCTTTATTATCTGATGAACGAAAAACAAATTCCTGCAGAACGGCTCAAAGCTGTTGCATGCGGTAACGCTCAGCCGGTCGTCCCGAATGACAGCGCTGCCAACAAACGCCTGAACCGTCGCGCCGTTATCGTCGTGATGCCTGCAAAGGGCTCGATCATCGTCGACAAGAAATAAGACGTTGAATAAAAATCGTTTCATGAGAACCGCCGTTCCATTGCTAACCGCTGGAACGGTGGTTTTGTTTTTACTGTGCGGGTGCGCAACCTCGATTGAAACCCCGCTACGTAAACCGCACCCATATCTTGAGCCCCAGCCCTTTCGTGTGGGCGTTCTGCCACCGCGTATTCATCCGGACATCGAAAAAGATAATCTGAAAGCCGAAGAACCCCTTTACAAGCAGTTGATGGATGGTCGTGGCGTTGTTGTCACCAGTTCGTCACCGTCTGAAGATATCGGACTCGAAATTGTCTCCACCCTGACCCAAGCTAATAAATACCAGCGCATCTTTACGGTCGAAAATGAAGAGGATGCTCGACAGCACGGCGCAGATTCTCTCTTAACGGTTACTGTCTGGGACTACCGTGCCATCCAGCTCGGCTCGAATAAGAAATACCCGTTGATGGCACTCCTTGGCCCGCTCATGTCCCAGTACTGGATCCGCTGGCGGACTATCGAAGCTAGTTTTGAGTGGGAGGTCAAACTCACCTCAACAGCCGATGGGTCGACCCTTTACCGCAATCGTCTAAAGCGGGCCTACACCTCGCCTGTACGCTCCGCGTCGGGTCACTACTTCACTGATAAGATGATGTCATTTTTGCAAAATCAGGCTGCACCTGATTACATCGGTGATCTGTTCGAACTGGATATGGTCACGCCGCAACCCATGAAGGATGAACCTATCTTCAGTGGCTTCATGAAAAATCACCATTAATTACCTTCTGTGCGGAGACGCGGATCAAGGGCATCACGGAGAGCATCCCCGAGGAGGTTGAAGGCGAGAACCAGCCCGAAGATCGCCAGCGTGACGAAGGTCATTTCCCACCAAACACCTTGCCAGAGCCGCATACGTGCGCTGTTAATCATAACGCCCCACGACGGTTCGCTGACAACGCCGATCCCAAGAAAGCTCATGAAAACTTCGGTGCTGACCGCCGCCGGAAAACGCAAGGTGAAGGTGACGATGATGACGTGGGAAACGTTTGGCAGAATGTGGCGAAACAGAATACGCGGCCAGCTCAGTCCAAGCGCTTTAGCAGCCATTACGTAAGACTGCTCTTTGTGTTTAATCACCTCTCCGCGAATCAAACGACAAAGCCCGACCCACGTAGTGAGCCCGATGCCAAGATAAATGCCGAGTAACCCCTTCCCGACTACCATGGCGATGGCTAGAATGAAAAGAAGCCCCGGCATAGAAGCAACCGTTGAATAAAGCCAGACGATAAAACTGTCCACCCTTCCGCCAAAGTAGCCAGCCAAACACCCAAAGAATACGCCGATCGGGATAGCGATGAGCGCGGTGATGATACCGACCTTATAGGCGATGCGTGTTCCCTGAATCAGCCGTTGCATCACGTCGCGACCCAACGCGTCAGTTCCCATCCAATGATTGGAAGACGGCGACTGATAGGCTTGGTCGAGATCGGTCTTCTGATAAAACGCCGTCTGATCTTTCACTTGATAGTAGCGATAGACGCACTCGCCATATATCGCCAGTGCCGTGTAAAATACGACAACACCAAGACAGATCATCGCCAGACGGTTTTTTCTCAACCTCCGCCAGGCATCGCTCCACAGACTGTTTCCTTTTTCGCTCATTTCAATTTCACTCGCGGATCGACCAGCGCATAGCAGATGTCGGTTAGAAGATTGGCGACAACAAACAGAATGGAACCGACCATCACGATGGCGCGGACGACATCTACGTCGGATGAATTAATGGCGTTGATTCCGAGATAACCAAGACCAGGAATGCCAAAGAAACTTTCCAGCAACAGACTGCCGGTATAAAGAAAAGGGATGGCGATGACGGTGTTGGTGATGATCGGGATCATGGCGTTTTTCAGGATATGCTTAAATAACACGCCGATTCGACTGACTCCTTTGGCCCTAGCGGTACGGACATAGTCGCGGTGCGCCTCATCAAGCATAATGGTCCGATAAAAACGCAACTCCGCACCGAGTCCGCTGAAAACACCGATCAGCACCGGCAAAATTAGGTAACGCGGATCCTCAAAACCCCAAACCGGAAACCATCCAAGCTTAAAACCAAGCAAATACTGTCCGCCGACAATCCAGATCAAATAGTTGACACTCATCAGCGCGACAGAAAAGACGACAAAGAAGCGATCGACCCAGGTGTCGCGCCAAAAGGCACAGAAAAGAGACAGCATGACGGACGCGATCAGTCCGGCAAAAAAGATCGGTACCGTAAGCATCAGCGACGAGCCGATGCCATCAAGAAGCAACTTCGAAACCCGTTGGTTGGTGCTGCTTGAAACACCAAAATCGAGATGCGCGAGTTGCCTGAGATAAAAGGAAAACTGCGAATCGAATGGATTACTCATGACGCGGCGCAGTCTGACAGAACGGATTTCGACCGACGCATCGCCCGGTACAAACTTTTCCAGAGACTTAAATCGCAGGCTGATTTTTTTCCAATCTTTGGACAGTTTGAGCGATTCGCTTCCTAACATTGGAAAGCCAGCCGCACGGCCTTCTATCTCCAGCACGTATTCGCAATCTGTACGTAGCGGAAACTTCACTGGCAGCGCATACTCTCCACCAGCAGGAAGAACCACCATGCCGTTTGTCCAGATCACACCAGCCTGTTTAGGCCAATCGCCTGCGGTTCGCGCGAAGTCAGAGTCAGCGTAGGCGCGGGTTCCTGTTTCAAAACCGAAAAAGAGCGGCTTGTTGAAGCCACGCTGCTCATCAAACTGTTCCAGCGTATCGGCCTGTGCATGAGGGCCGAGCACCTGTTGCGCCGGACTTCCGCCGACCATGTTGAACAGAACAAATGTAATCAGGATGACACCGAATACCGTCGGAATCATCTGCAGAATTCGTTTACCGATGTAACGAAGCATCAGTTTTTTCTCCCCTGCTTCGCTTTCCATTCATCCGCTGCGGCGTTATCGATGCGACGATATTTGGTCATGGTGTAAGGAAAGTCGTGAAGGCTATAGTTTTTCAACCAGTTGTGGACGACGGCAAAATCCATCGGCTGGTACAGAAAAACCCACGGACAGTCTTCGATAACCAGATCAACCATCTGTTCGCAAAGGCTGTCTTTTTCCGGGCCTGGAAGCATGGTGCGCAGTTGATTGTAGAGTTTATCAAACTCCGGATTCACGTAATTGGAGTGATTGGGACCGGGCGATACATTCGCGCCGCAGAAAAGCTGAAGAAAGTTTTCAGAATCTGGATAGTCGGCAACCCAGCCGAGTTTGAATATCTTCGCCTGACGGCGATCTAGCTTATCGAGAAAAGCCGGCCAGTTATTATAGCTGGCTTTCAGCACAATGCCGATTTTGTCGATCATACCAACCATAAGTTCAACGGACTGACGCGTGTCGGG
>JADYZA010000021.1 GCA_020853375.1 Verrucomicrobiota bacterium
CGGAGCGGTGATGCTTCCGGAAGTGCCGGACTGGCTGGTGATAGAAGTCAGTTCGTTTCAGCTCGAGACGGTGCAGGATTTTCGCCCGGATATCGGCCTGCTTCTGAATGTGCTTCCGAACCATCTCGACCGGCATGGGAGTATGGATGTTTATCGGAATATGAAGCTCCGGCTGTTTGAAAACATGCAGACATCGGATGTGGCGATTATTCCTTTCAAGATGGGTCCAGGTATTGAAAAAAAAACTTCCAATACTTGGAAAACATTCGGCCCCGAACAAGGTGCCGATTTCTTCTACCGTAACGGGATGGTTGGTCCGATTGATCTAAACGGAACGCTATTTTCCAATGAAATCCTTGGGGTTGCAGGTGCGGCGGTGTCCGCTGTCTGCGCCGCCTGCGGTGTTCCGTCGGCGGCTGTTGAGGCAGCTGCCCGTGATTTTGAACCGCTTCCGCACCGGACGGCGCTGGTGGCCGAGATTGGCGGGGTGAAATATGTGGATGATTCTAAGGCGACCAATCTGGTTGCCATGTGCGCGGCAGTCAAAATGTGCTCCGGAAAGGTTCATTTAATTGCCGGAGGCCGAGCAAAAGAGAGTGATTTCAGTTTGGCAAAAGATTTACTGGCGCAGCGGGTTTCACAGCTATATCTTATCGGGGAAGCATCGGGTGCGATGCAGGCTGCGTGGAGTGACGTTGTCCGGTGTAATTCCTGTGGAACGTTGGATGCGGCGGTTAAGGCCGCACAGAAACAGGCAAAGCCCGGAGAAGTTGTTCTCCTATCTCCTGCGTGTACCAGTTTTGATCAGTTTCGCGATTTTAATGAGCGTGGCGATTGTTTCGCTGCGGCGGTTCGCGGGTTAATGGTCGATGGTGCGAGTGTGTGAAAACGGATAAGAAGTTAGTTAGAGAAGGAGTCTCTCATGAAGGCGAAGGTTGTTGGGTTTCGGGTTCTGGTGATGCTTGCTGGGTTTTCTCTGATGCAGGGTTGTACAACGGGTAATTGCCCCGTTCGTTGGTTGAATTGGCCTGGGACCACTCCGAAGGATCAGCCTGTGGTTTTTCCGGCAGGAACGAATACTGCGGATAGCGGTGTTTCATCTGCGGTCGGCTTTGACTCCGCCGTTTCACCTGTCAGTCCGGTTTCTAGTGCGAGCGTGCATCTGGTGAAGAAAGGTGAGACTCTTTCATCCATTGCCTCCTCTTATGGCACGTCATGGAAAAATCTAGCTGAACACAACAGCCTGACTGATCCGAACAACCTGAAAGTTGGTCAGGAAATTCGTATTCCTGGCTCTAAGAACTCCGCGCCTTCTGTAACTAAGCGCGCACCTGTTTCAAGCCGTCCGATTCCTAGTTCGATCAAGCAGGGTTCATCCTACACGGTTAAGAAAGGTGACTCTGTTGCTTCCATTGCCAAGCGTAGCGGCCTGACAGTTAACGAAATCAAGCTTGCGAATGGACTCAAAAACGACAGCCTTTCTGTCGGCAAAACACTTTCTATTCCCAAGAAGGGTGCAGCAGTGAAAGCTGCCGCTCCGGCCAAGTCGACTTCCAAAGCGGCTGCGGCTGCAACACCGGCGGCCTCATCCACGTTGCCAGCCCCGGCACCAATTTCGGAAACCGCGCCAGCCGCTTCTGCGGTTAGTGCTCCAGCAGCCGGTGCCGCCGCTCCGGCGATCGCAGTTCCTTCCGCGGCCCCAGCAGCGGCTTCTTCAGCCAACGCTCCGGTTTATGAGCATGTGCTGTATCCCGGCGAAACGCTGGATGATGTGGCCCGCCAGTATGGCAGCTCACAGCAGGAGATCATGAAATTGAACAAGATCACCGATCCTTCCTCCGTTAAGCCCGGCACGAAACTGCTGGTTCCGATTCCGGAATAGTTGTCCGTGAAGGTTGAAAAGGGACGCTCTTATAGGCGTCCCTTTTTTGTGTTCTCATTACGTGGGCTTCATGAAATAGTTTTGCCATGCAACGAACCATTTTTGTCCTGATCGGCGCGGTACTTATTCTGGCCACCCTTGGCCTGATCATGCTTTTCAGCGCCAGTATGGTGCGCGGTGACGCGCAGTATGGTAATCCGGCATACTTCGTGACGCGCCAGCTTTCCTGGATGACTTTATCGCTGATCGCAGGACTTGCCTGCGCACGGATCGATTTACGCTGGTTCCGCAAGTTCAACTTGCCTATCGCGGTGATTTGTATTTTCTTCCTGATCTTGGTGCGTATTCCCGGCGTCGGCATTGAAATCAATGGAAGCTGGCGCTGGATACACCTTGGTCCGCTTAATATACAGCCGTCAGAATTTGCAAAAATCGGCATCATTTTCACTACGGCCTGGTGGATTTCCCGCCGCCGCCGTTACATGCACACATTTAAACGCGGACTGCTTCCGCCGATTGCTGGGCTAGGCTTGTGCGCTGTGCTACTGATGATTGAGCCGGATTTCGGTACTACCGTTTTGGTCGGACTGGTTGTTATGGTGTCGCTCTACATTGGCGGAGCACGTCTGAGCCATTTGGGCGGACTTGCGGCCATTGGTTCCGCGGCAATGGCCGTTAAATTGATGCATAACGCGAACCGCATGGATCGCATCACCGCATTTCTTCATCCGGAAGAAAACGCACAGGGTGCGGCGTGGCAGCTCATCAACGGGCTGAATGCATTTGCCTCGGGCGGTCCGTATGGGGTCGGCCTCGGTAACAGTATTCAGAAATATCATTATCTTCCCGAGGCGCACACGGACTTCATTCTTCCGATCATTGGAGAGGAGCTGGGGCTTGCCGCCACGCTGGTTGTTCTACTTCTTTTCGTGGTCATCTTTATTTGCGGACTGCGGATTGCCGCCCGCGCTTCTGATGACTTTGGACGCTTCACCGCGTTGGGAATCACTTTGTTGATCACGTTTCAGGCGACGATCAATCTGGCGGTGGTTACCGGATCGATGCCGACCAAAGGCTTAGCGTTGCCATTCATCAGCTACGGAGGGTCGAGTCTGATTGTTTCTTCGGCCATGGTCGGCCTGCTGATTAATGTGGCGCACACAGCGAGAGACCCGAAAGCGAAAACCCGCACGGCGCTGTTCAAAGACCGCCGTCGCACGGCCTAATGTCACGTCCGGCGAAGCGTGTGCACGGTGATTTCCGGCGGGCAGTTGAAGCGAACCGCGACGGATGATGTTCCCGCACCGCGCGAGGTGTAACCGGTCATTTCCTCAAAACTCCACTGGCCTGAATGGCACTTTCTTGGACATTTGCTGTTGGTGAGCAGCGGCCGCCCGCCCGGCAGGCAGATTTGTCCGGCGTGAGTGTGTCCGCACAAATAAAGATTGATGCTGGCGAAAGCGGCTTTCCGGCAGATTTCCGGAGAGTGCGCCAGCAGGATCTTAAAGCCGTTTTCCGGAACGTTTTCGAGCGCCTTGTCGAGGTTGTCGGTTTCGTAGTAATGCGGATCGTCCACGCCCGCCAGCCAGATTTTTTCGCCATGGTTCTCCAGCGCGACATGCTCATTCAGCAGTAAACGAATTCCGCCCGCTTCCAGCATCGGAACCATTTCGATGGCATCGTGGTTTCCAAGGATTGCAAACGTGGCGGTTTTGATGTGGCGGCGCAACTCGACCATTCGTCTTGTCGGCGTTTCGTAGTCCTCAAACGTGCCTTCACGGAAATCTCCGGTGATGACACACAGGTCGTATTCAAGCGGTTCGATCAGTTTGGTCAGAATATCAATCAGTTCAGGGTTTCCGTCGATGTGCGTATCGCTGATATGCAACAGGCGATAGCCGTCGAACGCTTCCGGTAGATCGGCGCAGAACAGCTCCTGAAAATTCACCCGCACCGCCAGCGCGTTGTGGTGGCCGCGCCAGTAAAGTCCGGTAGCTTTCAGCGTATTGCGGATGATGCGGTGAAGCGTCCGGATGTGCTCAATATGGAACCAGACCTTGCCGTTTCCGAAAAGCCGCGCCACATGGTGCGTCTGGATTTTCAGCCGCTGCGCCAGCAGTTGCCGACCCAGCCGTTCTTCAAGCTGTTTATAGTCCACATCAGCCATTGAGAGTTCCTTTCGCTCCGACTATATTCATTCAGCAACCCGCATTAAAGATGAATACCAACGGAAAAAAAACGAACGAGCGCCGCCTCGACGGGCAGATCGAGAGGGCCGTTTTCCGCAATGAGGAAAACGGTTACGCCGTTCTGCGCGTCAAAGTCCGCGGGCACAAAGACCTTGTCACGGTCGTCGGTACAGTTTCGAGCGCCAACCCCGGCGAATGGCTGGCCGCCGACGGTGAATGGATATCCGACGCGCATTACGGCCAGCAGTTTAAAGCAGAGGCGATGCGGATTTCTCAGCCCGACACGCTCGACGGTATAAAAAAATTTCTCGGCTCCGGCATGATTCGCGGCATCGGCAAAGAATACGCCGAACGTCTGGTGCAGGCTTTCGGGCGCGATGTCTTTGATGTGATTGAAAACTCGTCGGCCAAGTTGCTCAAGGTTGAAGGAATCGGGCCGGGCCGTCGCGCCAGTATTCGTGCGGCGTGGGCGGAACAGAAGGGCGTCCGCGAGATCATGAGTTTTCTTTTCAGTCACGGTGTCAGC
The DNA here is from genome assembly GCA_020853375.1 of Verrucomicrobiota bacterium. Classification (GTDB taxonomy): domain Bacteria; phylum Verrucomicrobiota; class Kiritimatiellia; order Kiritimatiellales; family Tichowtungiaceae; genus Tichowtungia. The sequence goes on from JADYZA010000021.1 coordinate 4,598, forward strand.
ACGGCGCGCGCTTTCCGGATTTATAAAGCCTACGGCGAACGCTCCATCGAACTGATTCAGCGTGATCCGTACTGCCTGGCCCGTGACATCCACGGCATCGGCTTTCTGATTGCCGACGGTATCGCGCAGAAGCTCGGCATCGCCAAAGATTCCGAACTGCGCTCCCGAGCCGGGATTGAATACGTCCTGCAGGAATTGACCACCAGCGGCCACTGCGCTTCGCCGCGCGGCGACCTGCAAAGCAAAGCTGTCGAACTGCTCGATATTTCGCCCGACCAGATTTCCGGCGCGCTCGACTGGCTGGTCGGTGAAAAACGGCTGATACTAGACGAAGACCGGCTGGGTCGCTCGCTGGTTTATCTGCCGAAGCTTTACTTTGCCGAATGGACTTTCGCCAAAAAGCTGATCGAACTGAATTACGGCAAACATCCTTGTCC
>JADYZA010000022.1 GCA_020853375.1 Verrucomicrobiota bacterium
CCCTCCTGCTGTCGATGGGTTATTTCAGCGACGAAGAACTTCAAACCCGCATGGATCGGAGTCTTCCGCTCCCTCCGGCATCGCTTTGGGTTAACAGCAATATGCGCCGCCCCTTCACGCTCGTGGCCAACGCCATCGCCTCACTCCGGACGATCCGGCACGGAACCCTTGCCGCAAAAGTACGGGCGCATCTGGGCCGCTACCAGTTCCAAGGCTTGAAAATCGTAACCAGCGGCAGCCTGCCTCAGGGTGGATTTTCCAGCTCGTCGGCCATAACAGTCGCTGTAAAAAACGGGCTCAATGCGTTGTTCGATCTGGGCGTTCCGGCAGACCTACTCATCCATCTGGCGGCTCAGGCGGAGTACGGAACGGGCGTGCGCGCCGGATCGCTGGATCAGGCCACAGAACAAAAAGGGCAATATGCTCAAGGCACGCTGATCTCTTCCAATCCGCGGGATAACTACCGCATTCTCGGCACCTACCCGCTTCCGACCGATCGCATCAGCATTCTTTTCCCGTACAGTGTGCCTCGCGACCGCGAAGCGTGGCAATGGTCGCGCGGATTTTTCGGATCAGGACCTGGCAGCGAAATCCCCACCGCAGGCGAGATGCGCAAACTAACCGGGAAAACGGCCGAGATTGTGGCGATCTTGACAGACCTGCCGTCTGATACGGACTTTTTTAAAATCATCGAAGAGGATCTTCTGGACGATGGAAAACTTGGCCGCGCAAACCGAGCCTGGGTGACTTCTATCCTGCGGCAGGTTCCGCTGAAAATCGACAAAGAGGAACTCCGCCAGCTCGTTCTGTATAAACTCGAAGATCGGGCTGACTCTTCGGCGTCCGCGCCCCAGACCATCAGTGATGCTCTGTTTTCGGGCTGGAAAACTCCGCATTTAGCCGTCGGGAAAAACCCGGAAAACGTGCGGCGCGAGGCGGCCGTTCCGTTGCGCGCGATCATGGCCTATCTCTTCGCCGAAATAACCCGTAACTTCCACATGATCCACCACCCGCAGGAATGGATTGCTTCCGTCACCCATTCGCAACGGGGCGACTGCTGTTTCGTGATCGACCCAGACCGCCTCCCGACACGGGAACAAATGGAAGAAGAGCTTCCGTGGGAAAAAGATGTCCACGGGCCGGAGCGGATGAATCGGTGGCTCGAACAAGTCGGCGCCGTTCCGTTCGACTTCAATGAAGGACTGAGAGACGAAGACCTCGCCGGGGATGAGCCGCTGGATATGCTGACGCTTTGCGGCGGCAATTTTTTCCGTGGTCTGGCATTGATCGACCTTGCCGAAGCCATGCTCAAACGGGCGTTCGGGTGTGATGCCGTCGCAGTCCGCGTGAACGCCGCAGGACAGGGCGACTACTTTCAGGTGCATGTGGATCGCGAAAAAGCAGATGTCGAATCCGTGAAGAACTTTATCCGGCAGGCATTCTACAAACGGTTTGATTTACGCCCCGACCCCTTGTTCGTGGAAGTACACCCAGGTGGCGGCGCCGTAGGCTGCAGAATGTCCCGCGCGGACATACTGCCTCAAGTCATCCAGCATTTACGCGAACAGTCCAGCAGTCCGGCGCCCTCCATATGATCCGGAAACGCCGCAATAACCATCAGGAAAATAAATGAACACAGAAGCACTGTCAGATGCCGGATCGTATAAGTTCGGAAAATTCGAAAAGAACGCCGAGGAGCTGGCGCGCCTTAAGTTGCAGGCGACCGTCGCAATTGATCTGGAGCGCGAGGTCTGGAAAAACTCCGGACTCAAACCCGGCATGAATGTGCTGGATGTTGCCTGCGGCCCAGGCTTTACCGCCTGTGAGCTGGCCAAAACCGTTGAACACGGAACCGTTACCGGCGTGGATATTAATGAGGAACTGATCTTTGTCGCGCATCAGGCCAAGACAGCCGAGAAGGTGCAAAACGTCTCTTTTCAGGCCGGAAACCTCTACGATCTCAACCTGCCGGAAAACAGCTTCGACTTTGTTTATGCCCGCTTTGTTTTCCAGCATTTGGAAAAACCGGACGTGGCTCTTTCCAACATCCGGAAGGTTTTGAAACCGGGCGGAATTCTCTGTGTGCTGGATATCGACGATAACTGGACCAGCTTTTCGCCAGAGAGCGCCGCCTTCGTGAGCTTCATCCGTAAATCCGGTGCCGGACAGAAACGTAAAGGCGGCAACCGGCTAATCGGCAGTCAGCTTTTCGAGAAACTGAACAAAGCCGGATTCAAAAACGTCAGCACAAAAATCCATCCGATCACCACGGAAACGCTCGGCGTGCGGATGTTCCTCGGCGTGGCGGTTCTCTTCCGTCTGGAATTTCTCACCAAACTCCAGAAACTGATTTTCATGCCGCAACTCCTGAAAATCAAAAAAGCCTCCGAATCGCCGGATGCATGGGGCTCGCTCGGCATCTTCGTCACCACGGGCACAAAAGATTGATCTGATGCAATTCAAAGGCAATACAGACCAAAGCAGCGCCCGCTACTGGAACGACCTCGCGGAGCTCTATCAAAAGGAAACGCGGATTTCGACGGACGATTTTCACTACGGCCCGCTCCTGCCGGGCGATTCCACGCTCCGCTTGCTCCCCGGCGATCTCTGTAGGCCGGACGTCCCTGTCCGGCGCTTACCGGCCCGCCTTCGCCAAAGCTCCGGCGTGGCGAGAACATCGGATTTCATCCGATGTCTCGAAATCGGCTGCGGCGCCGGACAAAATTCTATTTTTCTGGCGAAACAGGGCGCGCGGTGCGTCGCAATCGACATTTCCGAAGAGCAACTGGCGCATGGCCGCAAACTCGCCGCCGCCGAAAAAGTCGAAGTCGACTTCCGCCGCGCTTCCATGGATGCGATGGGCGACCTTGGACAATTCGACCTGATTCACTCAACCTACGCGTTGCCGTTTTCCGCCGACCCGGCAAAGGTTATCGCCAGCGTCTCGGCCATGCTGAAACCGGGCGGAATCTTTCTACTGACAACCGGCCATCCGCTTTACGCTGGCGAGTGGCTGGATATCGGCGAAGGCGAGGACGGCCTTTTTCTTCCGGACTATTTCCGACCCGCCCCAGACGTCCGGATGTCGCTGGACGACAAAACCATGAGCGCCGCACATTACTGGCCCGTTTCGACCGTCGCCGAATGGCTTTTTTCCGCCGGACTGGCCATCGAGAGG